>CALWZY010000058.1 GCA_944386155.1 uncultured Clostridia bacterium
TAAAAGAGATATAATTATTCGGTACATAAATCAGAAAAAGTGCATTTATAATATGTTAAATATTAAAATGTACTATTTTTAAATGATAGGGGATAATAAAATGAATAATCAAAAAATTAGAAATGTAGCAATAATCGCACACGTTGACCATGGTAAAACTACATTAGTAGATGCAATGCTTAAACAAAGTGGAATATTTAGAGAAAATGAACAAGTTCAAGAAAGAGTAATGGACTCAAATGATCTTGAAAAAGAAAGAGGAATTACAATTTTATCTAAAAATACATCAGTTATGTATAATGATATAAAGATAAATATTGTTGATACTCCAGGACACGCTGATTTTGGTGGAGAAGTGGAAAGAGTTTTAAAAATGGTTGATGGAGTACTTTTATTAGTAGATGCTTTTGAAGGTGCTATGCCACAAACTAGAGAAGTTTTAAAGAAATCTTTAGCACTTAACTTAAAGCCAATAGTTGTTATTAATAAAATAGATAGACCAGGTGCAAGACCACTTAAAGTAGTAGATGAAGTATTAGATTTATTTATTGAATTAAATGCAAATGATGATCAATTAGATTTTCCAGTTGTATATGCTTCAGGAAAACAAGGAACTGCTACACTTGATTTAGATAAACCAGGAACTAACTTAGAATGTTTATTTAAAACTATAATTGATAATATTAATCCACCTTCTTGCGATATGGATGGAGATATGCAAATGCTTGTATCTAATATTGATTATGATGATTATATAGGAAGAATTGCAATAGGAAGAGTAGAAAGAGGAAAGGTTAAACTTGGAATGCCTGTTGCAATATGTAAAAAAGATGATAAAACAGAAACATCTAGAGTTACAAAACTTTATACTTATCAAGGATTAAAAAGAGTTGAAGTAGAAGAAGTTTCTGCAGGAGATATAATTGCACTTTCAGGTATTGCTGATATTAATATTGGTGATACAATTTGCGATTATGATCACCCAGAAAAAATTCCATTTGTAGATATTGATGAACCTACTGTATCTATGACATTTAGTGTTAATAATGGACCATTTGCAGGAAAAGAAGGTCAATTTATTACATCAAGACATATTAGAGATAGATTATTTAAAGAATTAGATAGAAATGTAAGTCTTAGAGTAAAAGAAACAGAATCTCCTGATTCATTCGAGGTTTCAGGAAGAGGAGAACTTCATTTATCAGTATTAATAGAAACTATGAGAAGAGAAGGATTTGAACTTTTAGTTTCAAGACCAAAGGTTATTATTAAAGAAATAGATGGAGTAAAATGCGAACCAATCGAAAGATTAATAGTAAATGTTCCTGATGATTGTATAGGAAATGTTATAGAAAAATTAGGAAAAAGAAAAGCTGAAATGGTTAATATGGAACCTGCTGAAGAAGGACATACTAAAGTTGAATTTAGAATTCCAGCAAGAGGACTTATAGGATATAGAACTGAATTTATGACAGATACTAAAGGTGAAGGAACTATGAATCATATATTTGATTCATATGAACCTTTTAAAGGCGATATAGTTTCTAGAGTAAGAGGAACTATAATCGCATTTGAAAATGGTAAATCTGTAACATACGGATTATATAATGCACAAGATAAAGGTGAATTATTTATAGGACCTGGTGTAGATGTATATGAAGGTATGATTGTTGGACTAAATTCAAGAGGAGAAGATTTAGCTATTAATGTATGTAAAGAAAAACATTTAACTAATACTAGAGCTTCTGGTTCTGATGAAGCATTAAGATTAGTTCCACCAATTCAAATGTCTCTTGAAAAAGCAATAGAATTTATACAAGATGATGAACTAGTTGAAGTAACACCAAAATCAATTAGATTAAGAAAGAAAATCTTAGATAGTAAAGAAAGAGAAAGAGCACAAAGAGCTTCTAATAAATAATTAAAAGGTGGTTTAGTTTTTCTAAATCACCTTTTATAATAAATATAAATGATTTAAAGTAGGTAAATGGTATGAATGAAAAAGAATTAGAAATAGTAAAGAAAAAAGCATTAGAGGATCATATCCCAATTATAATGGATGATACATTAGAAAAGATAAAAGAAATTTTAGAAAATGAAAATCCTAATAGAATACTAGAAATTGGAACTGCTGTTGGATATTCTGCAAGTCAGTTTGCAAGATATACAGACAAAAAGTGCAAAATTGATACTATCGAAATTGATGAAGAAAGAGCAAAAGAAGCAAAAGAAAATATTAAGAAAATCGGTTTTGAAGATAGAATTAATGTTATTGTAGGAAATGCAGTAGATATAATTCCAACATTAAATAATAAATATGATATTGTATTTATTGATGCAGCTAAAGGAAAATATCCAATATTTTTAGAAGAATCTTTAAAACTAATTAATAAAGGTGGACTAATATTAGCTGATAATATTTTATATAAAGGTTATGTTATGAGTGATTATAACAAACATAAACAAAGAACGGCTGTAAGACATTTAAGAGAATATATAAAAGAAATTACTGAAAATGATAATTTTGAAACTGAAATATTAGAAATTGGTGATGGATTATCTATTACTAGAATAAGATAAAGAAATATAATAAAAAATCTTAATCTAAAAATAAGAAAAATTTTTAATATAAAAAAAGAAGAAATATTTAATTTTAAAATTAAATTAATAAAATTGAATAATAAAATAACTCTTAAGAAAACTTAAGAGTTATTTTGCTTTTATAATTATTATATTAATTTAATCAACATTTGCAGTTAATACAGGGATTACTTGTTTTTTTCTAGAAACAACACCTGGTAAAAATGCTGTATTATTTTCAACTTTAACAGAATAAGATTTTTCAACTAATTCATTATTTCCAAAAGTAATTACTTGTGAATTACTATTGATTATATCTGTTATTAAGAAAAATACTAAATCTAATCCTAAAGAATCTTTTTCTTTGATTAGAGCAGCTTCGATTTCTGCTTTTCTTACCATAACTTCATCGATATCTGCAGTATTTACTTGAGAAATTTTAGCTTTTACTTTATCTTGTAATGTAACTTGTTTTGCATCTAAATTAACTAGTTCTTCTGCAGTAAATCCAGATAAATCTGTTCCAGCTTTTAAAAGAGCTAGTCCATATTTTTCAAGATCGATTCCAGCTATTTTTGCTAAATTTTCAGCTGTAACTTTATCTAGTGTAGTACAAGTTGGTGATTTAAATAGCAATGTATCTGATATAATAGCACTTACCATAAGTCCTGCTATATAACTTGGTATTTCTATACTATGAGCTTTAAATAATTTATATAATATAGTTGAAGTACATCCAACAGGTTCTGCGTAATAATATAATGGGTCTGCAGTATTGAAACCACTAATTCTATGGTGATCTACAACCATTTTAACATTTGATTTTTCAATTC
This sequence comes from uncultured Clostridia bacterium, assembly GCA_944386155.1. GTDB lineage: Bacteria > Bacillota > Clostridia > TANB77 > CAG-508 > UMGS1994. The sequence goes on from CALWZY010000058.1 coordinate 3,414, forward strand.
CATCAGCACTTTGAGCAGGTTCATTATGATCTACTAAAATAACATCAGATGATTCATCTAATTTTTCTAATAAATCAGGAGCTCCTACTTTAAAATAATCAAGTGCAAATTGAGTTTCTTTAGAAATGTTTCCTAGTCTATAAGGAACTGCTGTTTTTCCTAATTTTGTTTGTAAAAAAGCCATTGCAATACTTGATGCAATTGAATCTGTGTCAGGACTCTTATGTCCAAATACTAATAATTTTTCCATATTCATTATCTCCAATCTTTTTATACTTTTAAATACTAAAGTATTTATATATTATAATAATTTTTTACTTTAATCAAGTGCAAAAGCTATTTTAAATATGGTATATTAAAATATTTTTCAAAAGAATCTTCAACAGATAAAGAATTTATGAAATTACATTTACCATTTTTATTATATTTAAATTCAAATACATCAGGAATATCATCTGGTGATTTTGATATTTTTACAGGTTTATATAGACTGTGCTTTGAGTACATATCTTCTGTTTTAATTTGTATTTCAGAAAAAAATGGGTTAGATATATTGTGTATTCTTGTTCCATGCAAAGCCATATAACCATCCTCTTTTGGATTTTTTATATAATCTTTTCTTCTACTTTTTAATTCTATAGTATAAGGAATGTTTTTCATTAAATAATTCATAAATTTATAGCACATACTTTTAGTTACAGCTAAATCTGTATTACCATTTACAGATTTTATAATATATCGTACTGCTAAGAAATCATAAATTTTAGTAGATTTATTTTCTAATTTATGATCTATCATTTTATCTATTATACTATTTAAAGATTTTAATCTTCCTTCTACATAAAAATCTACATTAGGAAATTTCTTTTTTAAAAGATTAATTTCATGTTTTAATAATATAAAATAGATCTTTTTGCAAAATTTGTAATATCTGTGTTTACTAGTTGCTTTTGCAACAATTAATGATCTATTTATATTTTTTAAATTATTTAAATTGTTTGTATATTTCTTATGTTTTTTATTCATATAAAATTTTATCACTCCTATATTGTTTAAAAAATCAGCGAACTTTCACATTTTAACACAAATTAGAAATTTAGTCAAATACTCCATATAATATTCTATGATTTTGATTAAGAAAAAATTACAGATAAATAAATATATAAAAGAAACGAATAAAAGAAATGAAAATTAATTTAATAAAATATAGATAATAGCTAGCTTTTATAATATTTTTATGGTATATTATATATGTTAATTTTAAGCATAAGAGGGATTTATTATGAAAGAGATTGAACTTTTAGCACCAGCTGGTTCTTTTGAAAAGGCAAAGATAGCTTTTTTATATGGAGCAGATGCTGTATATATGGGAACAAAAAGTTTATCTTTAAGAACTAGAGTTGGTGTGGAAGATGATGAAGTAGAAAAAACAATTAAATATGCTCATAACATTGGAAAAAAAGTGTATGTAGCTATTAATATTTATGCATGGGATGATAAGTATGAAGAAATTGAAAAAGTTGCAAAAGAGCTAAATGAAATAAAACCAGATGGCATTATCGCATCAGATGGTGGAGTTATACAAGCTCTTAAAAAATTCGCACCAGATATAGATATTCATATAAGTACTCAAGCAAATGTTATTAGTTATCATACAAGTAAATTTTGGTATGATAATGGTGCCAAACGTGTTATTTTAGGCAGAGAAATGAATAAAGAACAGATAAAAGAGCTGATAAAACGAAAACCTAGCGACCTAGAGGTCGAAATGTTTGTTCATGGTGCAATATGTTTTGCTTATTCAGGAAGATGTTTTTTAAGTGATTTCTTATCTGGAAGAAGTGCAAATCTTGGTGATTGTATACAAAGTTGTAGATGGGCTTATAATATGTATGTTGAAGAAAAAAATAATCCTGGAGCATTAATGCCAGTTGAAACTGATGATAAAGGAACATATATATTTTCATCAAAAGATTTATGCTTGATTAAAGAAATTCCAGAAATAATTGAAATGGGTGTTGATAGTTTAAAAATTGAAGGAAGACTTAAAACAGAATATTATTTAGCATCTGTTGTAAATACATATAGATCAGCTATAGATGATTATAAAAAAGATCCTAAAAATTATGATTATACTAAATATTTAAAAGAATTAGAAAAAACTAAAACTAGAGGACTTACTACTTTTTATTTTAATGATAGAAATAATAAAGATATTCAAGAATATGAAGGAAAACAATATAATTTAGAATATGAATATGGTGGAAAAGTAGTTGGATTTGATGGAGATAAAGTTATAGTTGAAATAAAAAACAAATTATCAATAGATGATGAAATTGAAGTTATAATTCCAAGAAAAATCGAAGTTAAAAGATTTAAAATAGAGCAATTATGGGATATAGAGACAGATGAAAAAATTGATACTGTAAATCCAGGAAAAGCTTTTCAAAAGGTTAAGATGAAAATTCCTTATGAAGTTAAGGAAGATTGGATTTTAAGAAGAAAAAAATAAAACATAAAAATATGGAAGGGAGAATTTATTATGAGTGAAAATAATAACAATAATAGCTCAAACCAAAATGAAGTAGAAGAGATTGATATTAATCATTTAATGCAAATTAGAAGAGATAAGCTTGCGGAATTACAAGAAAAAGGAAAAGATCCATTTGAGATTACAAAATTTAATAGAACAAATACAGCAGGAGAAGTAAAAGCAAATTATGAAGAATTCGAAGGTAAATATATTACAGTAGCAGGTAGAATTATTGCAAAAAGAATTATGGGAAAAGCATCTTTTTGTACTATTCAAGATACTGACGAAAAAATCCAAAGTTATGTTAGTATAAATGATTTAGGTGAAGAAAATTATAAAGAGTTTAAAACATGGGATATAGGAGATATTATAGGAATTACTGGTTTTGTATTTAAAACAAGAACAGAAGAAATTTCAGTACATGCAAATGAAGTTACACTTCTTTCTAAGTCTTTAAGACCACTTCCTGAAAAATTCCATGGATTAAAAGATCCAGATTTAAGATATAGACAAAGATATGTTGATTTAATAATGAATCCAGAAGTTAAAGAAACATTTATAAAAAGAAGTAGAATAATATCAGAAATTAGAAGAATATTAGATGAAAAAGGTTATCTAGAAGTTGAAACTCCAGTATTAAATACTATCTCAGGTGGAGCTACTGCAAGACCATTTGTAACTCATCATAATGCTTTAGATATCGACATGTATTTAAGAATAGCAACAGAACTTAATTTAAAAAGATTAATTGTTGGTGGATATGATAAAGTATATGAAATAGGTAGAATATTTAGAAATGAGGGGATGGACATTCGTCACAATCCTGAATTTACAACAATAGAATTTTATGAAGCTTATGCAGATTACAATGATATGATGGATATTTCAGAAGAGTTATTTTCAAAATGTGCTATGAAAGTTTGTGGATCAATGAAAATAACTTATCAAGGACAAGAAATTGATCTTACACCATCATGGAAGAGAATTTCTATGATAGATTCTATTAAAGAAGCATGCGGAGTAGATTTTAATGAAATTGAAACTGATGAAGAAGCTGTTAAACTTGCAGAAGAAAGAGGGATGGAATTTGCAGATGAAACAAAGAAAACTCGTGGTGATGTAATATCTATGTTCTTTGATGAATATGTAGAAAAGACATTAATTCAACCTACATTTGTATATGATTATCCAGTTGAAATTTCACCACTTGCTAAAAGAAAAACTACTGATCCAAGATTAACAGAAAGATTTGAATTATTTATTGGTGGAAGAGAATATGCAAATGCTTTCTCAGAATTAAATGATCCAATAGACCAATATGAAAGATTTAAAAAACAAGTTGAAGCAAGAGATGCTGGTGATGATGAAGCTGGTATGATGGATGAAGACTTTATAAATGCACTTGAATATGGTATGCCTCCAACAGGTGGTATCGGAATTGGTATTGACAGATTAGTAATGCTTCTTACAGATTCTGCTTCAATTAGAGATGTATTATTATTCCCAACAATGAAACCATTAAATTAAAAATATAGGTGACATAGTAGTTAATACATATGATTCAGAAGATAAAAAATATGAGAAAGAAGGAATTTTTATGGGAAAGAAAAAAGATAATAATAAAGATAGGTTAAAAGCGATAAGAGGAAATTTTTTAGGATTTTTATTACTTGGTGTTATAGTTTTTTGCATTGGCATAGGTTTTATAAATAGTACTACAGAAGGTAGTTGGGTTCCTCAAAATCCTTTTACTGCTCAAGAAGAAAAAGAAGAGAAAATGAAAATAGGGGCTGGATGTATGATCGGTGGTGTAGTACTTGCATTATTTGGAGGATTCTATTATGATCATGCTAAAGCAAATTATAAAAGAGATTTGGCAATGATGGAAACTATTAAAGAAGCTGGAAAAAATGAGAATGAAGCAGATAAATTAAAACAATTAAAAGAAATGTATGATTCAAAATTAATAACAGAAGATGAATTTGAGAAAAAGAAAAAAGAAATTTTAGATAAAATGTAATAAAACAAAATATAAAGCTAGAAAGGAGCCTAGTTTATGGATAAAAAGATAAAGAACTTATTTAAAATTGCAAAAAAGATACATAAATCAGACGACTTTAAAAAAGCTTTTGGTAAAATATCAGATAATGATAGTTTAAAAAAAGGCAAATTTGGAAAAATATTAAAAGAAGTAAAAAAGCATCTTAAATGATAAAAAATATATTTAAAAGAATATGAACGAAATATAAAAGAGAAACACTTAAGCTTCTAAAGTGTTTCTCTTTTGTATTTATTATTTAAATCATTTTTAATTATTTTTAATCATTGATATCTAACTTTTTATTAAGTTGTTTAGAATTTCTTAAAGAAATAAATAACAATATTATTGAAATACCAATTATTATATGTGATATTCCGGAAAGTCCTGATATTGAATAAGTAAGACTTCTTGTAAAATTATAAGATAATGTTTGAAGAATACCTTTTACTAAAAACATTATTACCATAAAAGGTAATCCTATATTATATAATCTTAAAAACCATTTAAAACTTTTTTTAGAATCAAGATCAGTATGCATTGAAAATAGTGCAATAATTAAAAATAAAATAGTTCCAAGTACAAATAGATGTAGATGAATGATAGATAAAGTAGTTGTTCCTGTAAAGTTATTAAATTTAGTAAATTCCCTATAGAATATACCTCCAAGCATAGCAAAAATTGCATATATAAAAGCTATATTAATATATTTTTTCATGATTTTACCTTCCTTTTTTAATGTAATTTTATATATAATTATATTAATTTATAAATTTATAAAAAGTCAATTAAAAATAATAAGAAAAATATAAAAAAAGTATTGACAGTTGAATAATCTTTCAACTATAATATAAGTAAAGTTGAATAAATGTTCAACTAATACAAATGATGTGGAGGAAAATTTATGAAATTAAAATTTAAAATTAAAGGATTAGATTGTGCAAATTGTGCAGCTGAGCTTGAAAGAAAAATTAATAAATTAGAAGAAATTGAAAGTGCTTCTTTAAGTTTTATGACCGAAAGATTAGTAATAGAGATTAATGATAACTTAAATAAAGAAGATGTTTTAAATAATTTAAAAAGAATTATAAAAAAAGAAGAACCTGATGTTACTATAGAAGAAGTATAAAGCAGGAGGTTTCGTATGAAGAAAAAGAGTTTTAAGATTATTATTTCATTAATTTTATTTCTTATAGCAATGATTATTAATTTTAATAATGAACTTATTAATAAAGTTATTTTTATTGTAGCTTATATAATTGTTGGGTTAGAAATTGTTAGAAAAGCTTTAAGAAATATATTTAGAGGAAAAGTATTTGATGAGAATTTCTTAATGACTGTTGCAACAGTTGGTGCTTTTG
>CALWZY010000059.1 GCA_944386155.1 uncultured Clostridia bacterium
TAAAATTTCGAATTACAATTCTTATTAGTAACTAACGTGTAGCTACGAACAAGCAGATAATGAGACAATACAAAAACTTGTATTGTAAATAAAGGTGGTACCACGAAGCTGATTCGTCCTTTAAGGATGAACCAGCTTTTTTGATTTTGGAGGTGATGTTTTTGACCCAGTCGTTTAGAATGAAAATAATTATCGATGGGTTCTTCTACAAAAATTCATATAAATATATTAAAAATAAAAAAGTAAAAAAGTAAAATAGAAATGGAGAGATTTATATGAATAGAGAAGATAATTTAGATTTATTAGAGATAATTAAGAGAAAAGCAGTTCAGATTTTTTCAGAAGAAGATTTAGAAAGAAAAATAAGAAGCGGAAAGAAATTAACAATAAAACTTGGAGCTGATCCATCAAGACCAGATCTTCATATAGGACATAGTGTTGTTTTAAGAGTGTTAAAACAATTTCAAGATATGGGACATGAGGTCGTTTTTGTAGTTGGAGATTTTACGGGAATGATAGGAGATCCATCAGGTAAAAGTAAAACAAGACCAGCACTTTCTTTTGAAGAAACGAGAAAATCAGCAGAAACTTACTTAGAGCAAGCTACTAAAATATTAGATAAAGATAAGACGAAAATTAGATTTAATTCAGAATGGCTTTCAAAGATGAATTTTAATGATGTAATTAATTTAACTAGTAAATATACAGTAGCAAGAATAATGGAAAGAGATGATTTTAAAAACAGATTTGAAAACAATCTTCCACTTTCAATGCATGAGCTATTATATCCACTTATGCAAGGATATGATTCTGTAGCTTTAAATGCAGATATTGAAATAGGAGGAACTGATCAAACATTTAATCTTTTAGTAGGAAGAGAGCTTCAAAAAGATTATGGGCAGGAACAACAAGTAGTAATGACATTTCCATTACTTGTTGGATTAGATGGAAAAGAAAAAATGAGTAAATCTTTAGATAATTATATAGGACTTACAGATTCTGCATTTGTTAAATTTGAAAAAAGTATGAAAATACCAGATGAAGTTTTAAGACAATATTTTGAACTTGCAACAGATTTAAAAAATTCAGAAATAGATGAAATAATGTCAAAAGATATAAGAGATGCTCATATGAGATTTGCAAAAGAACTTATTAAAATGTATGATGATATAAATGAATATGAAATGGCAAAAGAAAAATATATGAGTATAGCAAAAGGTGAAATTCCAGATAATATAGAAGAAATAAAGATAGAAGAAAATGAAATTAATATATGTGATTTATTAGTAAAAATAGGATTTGCCTTATCTAAAAGTGAAGCTAAAAGAAATATTTTAGGAAACGGTATAAAAATAAATGGAAAACAAGTAAATGATACAAATGAAATAATTAGATTAGATAAAGATTTAGTTGTTCAGTTTGGAAAAAATAGATTTAAAAAAGTTAGTAAAAATTAGAAAAATTAATGTGAAAAATTATTTTTTATTTTATAAAATAGAGATTTATTTTTATAAATAGATCTCTATTTTTTTGTAACCTTTTTAAAAAACATGTTACTATATTAGTAGAAAATGATAAGGAGAAAATCTAAAGTGGAAACAAATAAATTAAGTGATTATATGGAAAATGAAACATTAGATATAGATATGTTAATTGATGATTACTATAGTTATATCTATATTGTTGTAAAAAATGGAATAAGTATAAATATTTCACAAGAAGATATGGAAGAAATTATATCAGATACTTTTGTTGCTTTTTGGAAAAACAGCAAATATTTAAGAAAAGATTTATTAGTAAAACCTTATTTAAAAGGAATTGCTAAAAATTTAATTAAAAACAAATATAGAGATAATAATATAAATGTATCTATAGAGAATTATGAAAATACTTTAGTAGAAGATTTTGATATAGACGATATTTTAGAAAGTAATGAGAAAAATGAGCTTATAATAGATACTTTAAAAACATTAAATAAAAATGAATACAGTATATTTATGATGTATTACTATGAAGGAAAAAGTTTAAAAGAAATATCAAAAAAATTAAATTTATCAGTAGGAAATGTAAAAACAATATTACATAGAGTTAGAAAAAAGATTAAGAGAAATTTAGAAGAAGGAGGTTATAGCTATGGAAAATAATTTTTTAAATAATGATATAAAAATATCAAAAGAAAACATAAAAAATAAAGTAAAAGAAAAAATAGCTGCAACTGCCTATAAAGAAGAAATGAATGGAAAGTTAAATAAAAAAGTAAGAAAAAAAGTAAATAAAAATAAAAATGAAAATAAAAATGGAAACTATAATAATCTAAAATTAAGAAAAGTTCTTACAATTGCCGCGTCTTTAATGATTGTACTGTTTTGTAGTATAGGAGTATATGCGGTAATTGGAGAAAAAATAACAGGAAAACCAGTTATAGAATGGCTAGGAATAAAATTTTCGGATGATTATAATAAATATAGAAAAGAAGTTGTAGGAGAAGAACTTTCAAATAAAGAAACTAGTATTAATTTAACAGGTACTGTATGTGATGAAGGTTTTACTATATTAGAGTTTGATGTAACAATAAGTGATGAAGATAAAGAAAAACTAAAACTTGGAGAGAAAATCCTTACTGATGAATATATGAATACTTCACCTGAAACGCTTGGAATATCAGAAGAAGATAAACAAGATGTAATAAAAGAATATGGAGATAAAACAATAGATTCTATATATTTATCATTTAATAACAAACTTATAACAGATGAAACAGGAACATATTTGGAAGGACTAAATAATTTTAAAATTATTATAGATGGAAAAGAATATTGGATTAGACCACGTTCTGCTCAGACAGCTACTAAGATATCAGATAACAAATATAAAGTGTATCAATTATACTTTTTAACAGATAAAGAACTTGGAAATAAAAAAGAATTTAATATAACATTAAATGATGTAGTTTTAGAAGCGGAAAATACACAATATGGTTCTGAAGAAGTTTTGATTCCTATTGAAGGAGAGTTTAATGTGTCTGTTTCTAAAGAACAGACTTTAAAAGATACAAATATTTTTTCTCCTGAGATAAAAGATATAAAACATGGTGATTTAACAGGAAAGATAGATAAAGTAATAGATACACCTCTTCAAACAATAATTAAGATTTCTTATAATTATAAAGATGTTAGTTTAAATAAATTATCTCAATCATGGAATAAAGATTTTATTGACATTTTAGAATATAATGCGTATGATGAAAATGGAGAAAGTTTAGGAATACTTTCTTATGAAACAGAAAGAAAAATAACATATGCAAATGGAAAAGAAGAAGAGTGGGCAGTAGGAGACATCGGAACTTTTATCAATTTTACAAATGCAAAAATGGATATAACAGAATATTTGATTATTGAAAAGAAACAAAACAATTCGAAAATCAAAGTTGAAATAAAAGAACAATCAGATAAAAAGCCTTTTGATAATTTTGAGATTGATTTAAAAAGTGAAGAAAAATAAAACTACTAAATTAAATATTATAATATTAAATGTTTAAATAATAAAATGTTGTAAAATTTTAAGAAAGAAGGTAATAGATATGAAAAAATTTGGTTTATTTATCTTACTTGTTTTAGCAATAGCGATTTGTGTAGGAGGAGTTTTCTTAATTAGATATTATAATTTTATGCCACAAGATGAAACAGCAAACACAACTCAAAAATCAAATGAAACTATAGAAAATGAAGTAACAAATAATTTAGAAAATAGCGTAAATAATACAAACACTATGGATACTTCTGCAACATCTGAAAATGAGAGATTTAGCATTCAAAAAGTAAGTAATTCTGATTATAGTAAATATTACAAATTAGAAGAAGAAATGTCTATTATAGAAGAAAGTTATTTTAAAGTAGAAAAGAAAGATGATAGCATTACTATAACATTAGTTGAATCAGAACAAAATGATGCATTAATTACAGATGATGTATTAAAATATGACACAGAATATAAAGTAGAAAATGTAGTAGCAGAAGATATAGATAAAATATTTGTTGGAGGAGAAGGTCAAGATCTAGTTTATCCAAATATATATTTACTTGCAAAAGACGGCTCAGTAAAAGGAATTGATGTGAAAGAGGGATATGAAAAAGGTACTTTTACAGCATATGATATTTCTGGACTTAAAAATGTAGAGTCTATTGATCAAGTTTCAGTAGCAAAACCTAATGATAGTGGATATGAAGCAATAGTTGCATCTACTAAAAATAATGAATATTATGAGTTAAGGTATGAAGAATAGAAAAATATTTTAAATATAAATTTATAAAGTTTTAAAAACAAAAATAAAATAAAGATGAAGTAATTTTATGCTTCATCTTTATTTTTAGTCATTATTTCTAATAATTCTTCAGGAGATTCTTTCATTCCACGAGAAAACCATTCATTAATAATTCCAAAAAGTCCATATCCAATAAATGCTTTTGCATATGCTTCAATATTATTTGTTGATTTATCCATCTCCATAGCATGTAAAATCGTTTCTAAAACAATTCCTGATAGATTTTCTCTATATAGGATTAAATAGAAATCTTTATGTTTTTTATAATGACCAATTAATGATGGTATTAATATTTCAGGTTTTGATTCTTTCTCGTTTTTATTATTATTTTCAAATGATTTTCCCCATTCTTTGATTAGTTTTTTATCATATCTTTTTAATATATCTTCTTTTGTATTAAAATTTCTATAAAAAGAAGCTCTACCAATATGTGCTTCGTTACATAAATTACTTATAGAAATATCATCTAATTTGTTTTCCTTTAATAAATTTAATAAAGCTATTGTTAATTTGTTTATAACATATGAATCTTTATTATCTGATACATTATCTTTGTTTTGTATCATTTTATATCACCTCATTGATTTAATAAATTAAAGATGATACAATTGTATCATCTTTAAAATGAAAAAGAAAGGGAAAGAAGAAAAATGTTAGAACTAAAAAATATTTCTAAGAGTTACAAAGTAGGTGACTCAAAGTGGCAAGTACTTAAAGATATTAGTATTAAATTCAGAAAAAATGAATTTGCATCAATACTTGGAGCTTCTGGTAGTGGAAAAACAACATTACTAAATATTATAGGAGGACTTGATAAATACGATGATGGAGACTTAGTAATTGAAGGAACATCTACTAAGAAATATAAAGATAAAGACTGGGATACTTATAGAAATTATCGTGTTGGATTTATTTTTCAAAGTTATAATCTAATCTCTCATCAAAGTGTATTATCTAATGTAGAAATAGCTCTTACTTTATCTGGCGTATCTAAAAGAGAAAGAAGAAAAAGAGCAAAAGAAGCTTTAGAAAAAGTTGGTTTAAAAGAACATATGAATAAAAAGCCAAATCAATTATCTGGTGGGCAAATGCAAAGAGTTGCTATAGCAAGAGCGATAGTAAATGATCCAGAGATAATTCTAGCTGATGAACCAACAGGAGCATTAGATTCAAAAACTAGTGTTCAAATAATGGAATTATTAAAAGAGATTTCAAAAGATAAATTAGTAATAATGGTTACACATAATCCAGAGCTTGCTAAAGTTTATTCAACAAGAATAATAGAACTTAAAGATGGTGAAATATTAGAAGACAATAATCCTTATGATGGATCAGGAGAAGAAGCAGTTTTAGATAAAGGAAAAAAGAAGAGGAAAACATCAATGTCACTTTTTACATCACTAGGACTTTCATTTAATAATTTACTTACTAAAAAAGGTAGAACTTTTTTAACAGCATTTGCAGGATCAATTGGTATTATTGGAATTGCATTAATACTTTCTTTATCTCATGGTGTTAATGATTATGTAGCAGATATGGAAAGAGAATCACTTTCAAACTTTCCAATAGTACTTGAAAAAACTACATATAATTTTGAAAATTTACTAAGCCTTGCGACTGTGACAGAAGAGAAGGGAAAAGATAATGTTGTAACATCAAAAGATGATATAACAAGCCAGCTTAATTTAATGACAGAAGAGTTTGTATCTGAAAATGATTTAAAATCATTTAAAAAATATATAGAAGAAAATCAAGAAATAAACGATTATGTAACAGAAATAGAATATGGATATAATTTAGATTTACAAATATATTCTACAAAAAATGATAATTATACAAGAGTAAATCCAAATAACTTCAATGTACTTTCTGGTAAAATAGGAGAAGAAAGTAGTGAAGAAGGAATAAACTTAAGTATAGATACTACTGAAACACCAGTATTTCAAGAAATGTTAGATAATAAAGATGTACTAAATAGCAAATATGATGTAGTTTCAGGAAGACTTCCTGAAGAATATAATGAGCTAGTTTTAGTAGTTGGAAATGATAATATTATTCCAGATTCAGTTTTATATGCTTTAGACATTAAAGACAGAAGAGAAGTAACAGATATATTAAACAGACTAAATAGTGAAGAAGATGTAAAAATAGATAGTACAGAATATTCATATGATGATTTATTAAATCTATCGTATAAATTAATATTAAATACTGATTATTATAAATATGAAGACGGAATGTATAGAGACTATTCAAATGATAGTAAATATATGAAAAAAATTATTGATAATGGATTAGATATTAAAGTAGTTGGTATTTTAAGAAACAAAGAAAACAATACTGATAGTGCAGGATATATTGGATATAAGCATTCTTTGACTGAATATGTTATAAACAATATAGCAAAAACAGATATATATAAAGCACAAACAGAAAATAAAGATATAAATGTTTTAACAGGTGAAAAGTTTGATGAACTTACAAATACATATGAACAAAATTGCAAACTTTTAGGAATCGCTGATTTAGATGATCCATACACAATTAATATTTATCCTAAAGATTTTGATAATAAAGAAAAAATAATTGCATATATTGACGAATATAATAATAAACAAGAAGATAAATCAAAAGTTGTAAATTATACTGATTTAATAAAAACAGTTATAAGTGGTGTAACATCTATAATTAATATGGTTTCAATTATATTAATTGGATTTGTTGCAATAAGTTTAATTGTATCTAGTATAATGATTGCAATAATTACATATATAAGTGTATTAGAAAGAACTAAGGAAATAGGAATATTAAGAGCAATAGGTGCTAGTAAAAAAGATGTTTCAAGAGTATTTAGAGCAGAGACAATGATAGAAGGTCTAATAGCAGGATTACTTGGAATTGGTATTTCACTTGCAATATCTTCATTAATAAATGTTATTGTAAAAACTGTAGCTGGAATTGATAAAATAGCTAGCTTACCACTTTCTGGTGCAATTATATTAATTTTACTAAGTGTTTTATTAAATGTAATTGCAGGGCATATTCCATCTAAGATGGCAAGTAAGAAAGATCCTGTTGAAGCTTTAAGAAGTGAATAATAAGATTTAATAAAGTATTTTAAATAAAAAAAAGAATGAGTTTTAAAAATGTATATTTAAAATTCATTCTTTTTAATTGAAATTATGTCAAAAAAGTGATATGTAATAAATAGCATGATACAAATTTTTAAGATAAAAAAATTAAAATGAAAAATATTGAATTAAATTAAAATAAAAGTAAATTGTAAAAGGGGGCATTTTTATGGATAATGTTTTAGTAGTATATTTTTCTGCAAGTGGAGTTACTAGAAAAGTTGCAGATAGGTTAGCAAGAACTATAAGAGCAGATCAATATGAAATAGAGCCAGTAAATAAATATACAGGAGTAGATTTAGATTGGCATGATAAAAGAAGTAGAACAACTATTGAAATGGAAGATAAAACAGCAAGACCAGAAATGAAAGAAAAACATATAGGACTTGAAAAATATGATACTATAATACTAGGTTTTCCTGTATGGTGGTATACAGCTCCAAGAATTATAAATACATTTATAGAAAGTAATAATTTAGAAGGTAAAAAAGTATATGTATTTGTAACAAGTGGAGGTTCTGGATCTGAAGGAAGTTTTAAAGATTTAAAAGAAACATATCCTAATATTAACTTTATAAGTAGCAGAAGATTAAGAGGAACAGAGACAGAAGATGACTATAAAGAATGGATTAAATAAAATATAAATATAAAAGTATAAAATAGATAACTAAAAAAATAAAAAAGTTTAGGCAGCACAAAATTAGGTTATCTATTTTTTTATGTTTATGATATAATCAGAAAACAAGGAGTAATTATGGATTATAGAATTTTAGTTTGTGGTGGAAATGGAAGCGGAAAAAGTACAATAGGAAAAGAGCTTGCTAAAAGATTAAGTTGCAAGTTTATGGATATAGAAGATTATTATTTTAATAAAGAAAATATAGAAACAGATATAAAAAATGATAATGAATCAAATAAAGATTATAAATACAAGAAATCTAAAACAAAAGAAGAAGTAATAAATAATCTTTTAGAAGACATGAGAAATAATAATTCATTTGTAATGTCAGCAGTAACTGCAGATTATGGAAGTAAAGTTAAGTCTTTTTTTAATCTTATAATTATGCTAGAAGTAGATACAAAAACTAGAATGAAAAGAGTATATGATAGATCTTATAAAATGTTTGGTGATAGAGTAAAACAAGATGGAGATTTATTTGAAAGTGAAAAGCTTTTTTTCAAAAAAGCAGAAGAAAAAGATAATGAATATGTCAGAAAATGGGCTAATACATTAAATTGTGATAAATTATTTTTAGACGGAACAAAAGAAATATCTGAAAATATAGATATTATATTAAATAATCTAAAAGAAAAGGAGAATTAATATGTCACTAGAAAAAGCAAAAGAACATTTAAAAAAATATGGGTTAGAAGATAGAGTAAAAGAATATAGTATATCTTCTGCAACAGTAAAAGAAGCTGCTATAGCAGTAGGTTGCAAAGAAGAAGAGATTGCAAAAACTTTATCTTTTATTGTAGACGATAAACCAATCTTAATAGTAACATCAGGAGATCAAAAGATAGATAATCCAAAGTATAAAGCAGAATTTCATACTAAAGCCAAAATGATTCCTTTTGATGATGTTGAAAAGCTAACAGGTCATATGGTTGGCGGAGTATGTCCTTTTGGAGTTAATGATAGTGTAGATGTATATTTAGATGTATCACTTAAAAGATTTGATATAGTTTATCCTGCATGTGGAACTCCCAATAGTGCAGCTAAGCTAAATATAGAAGAATTAGAAAAAGCTTC
>CALWZY010000060.1 GCA_944386155.1 uncultured Clostridia bacterium
AATTTTATGTCTGTCTCGTATTTTATTTTATCACTTTCTTCTTTACTGTCAACCTTTTTCATTTCTGTAACACTAATATTATTTACTGTTCCATTTTCTAAGATTTGACCATAATATACTTGTACAGAAACATTATCTGGATTAAAGTTTGGAAGTTTTACATAGCAAGATACATTTATTGTATCTCCTGCATTTAACTTAACATTATCAATATTATTTTCTTGAGAAATTTCTATCTCATTCCATCTCTCTTTGCAAGCTTTTTTCCATTTGTAGAAATCCATTACTTTATTTAAATCAGTAAAGTTTTCATTATATTCATCACAAAGTGGTAAATATAATTTCTCTGTATAATCTACAAGCATTCTAGCAGTACTATAATTTCCACCTGTAGTAATTATAGAATTTTTCATTATTTTAACCCACTCTTTAGAAACTCCATCTTCATCTTTCTTAGCATAATATGTTGGAATTATTTTATTTTCTAAAGTATTATAAATACTATTACTATCTGCTTTATCTTGTATTTCATATGATTCATAAGTCGCATTAGTTCCAATAGACCATCCATTAGTACCTGTATATCCTTCAGCCCACCAACCATCTAGTACACTAAAGTTTATTACACCATTAACAGAAGCTTTTTCTCCAGAAGTTCCTGAAGCTTCCATTGGTCTTCTTGGATTATTAAGCCATACATCAACACCACTTATTAAATATCTTGCCATTCCAATATTGTAATTTTCAAGTATAAATATTTTTCCTTTAAATTGAGGCATCATAGAAATCTCATGAATTTGTTTAATTAAATCTTGACCTTCTGTATCAGCAGGATGTGCTTTTCCTGCAAAAATTAGTTGAACTGGTCTGTCTTTATCATTCATGATTTGAGTTAATCTTTCTATATCACTAAATATAAGTGTTGCTCTTTTATATGTAGCAAATCTTCTTGCAAAACCAATTGTTAGTGCATTTGGATTTAGTTTAGAAGTAATTTCTGCTATTTGTTCATATCCATATCCGCTTTTTCTAAATCTTGCAGTTATATTATCTTTTACAAGCTTTATTAATTTTTCTTTTCTTTTTACATGTTCATCCCATAATCTCTTATCTGGAATAGAATTAATTTTTTTCCATGTATTATTATCATGAATATTTTCTTGCCAATATGGAGTTAAATATTCATTGTATAATTCTTTAATATTAGGTGCAAGCCAAGTACAAGTATGAATACCATTTGTTACATAAGTTATTGGTGATTCATTTGGAGCAATCTCTGGCCATACATCTGAGAATAATTCTCTTGATACTGCACCATGAAGTTTACTTACTCCGTTTTTCTTTCCTGCAATTCTTAATGCAAGCATACCCATATTAAATCCAGATTCTAATTCTTCCTGTTCTCTCATTCCTAATTTTAAAAATTCTTCTCTAGTAATTCCAAATTCATCCCAAATTCCATCAAAATATTTATCCATTAAACTTATATCAAAAATATCATTTCCTGCTGGAACTGGAGTATGAGTTGTAAATACTGTTTTAGAAGTTACTATTTCTTTTGCTATATTAAATGAAACTTTCTTTTCTTCCATAACATCTTTAATTAATTGAAGTGTTAAGAAAGAAGAATGTCCTTCATTCATGTGATATACTGTAGGATTATATCCTAATATTTTAAGTAATATAACACCAGCCATTCCTAAGACAATCTCTTGTCTTATTCTCATTTCTTTATCTCCACCGTATAGTCTTAATGTTATATTCTTATATTCTTCTATATTTTGCTCTATATCTGAATCCATTAAATATAATTTAACTCTTCCTACATTTATCTCCCAAACTTTTAGATATAAAGTATTTGCAAGTAAAGGTATTGAAATTATTAAATCTTCACCAACATCATTTTTTACAGGATTAATTGGCAAGTTATATAAATCTATATTGTGATATTCAGATTCTTGGTGTCCATAAGCATTTATTCTTTGATTAAAATAACCATTTTTATATAAAAGTCCAACTGCAACTAATGGTATACCTAAATCACTTGAAGCTTTTAGATGATCTCCTGAAAGTATTCCAAGCCCCCCTGAATATATAGGAAGTATTTCATCTAATCCATATTCAGCAGAAAAGTATGCAATTGTGTCTTTTTTATTGTTTGGATGTTTTTTTGCAAACCATGTATCCTTACTATAGATGTAGCTATCATAATTACATACCACTTTATCATAAGCTTTTAAAAATTCTGTGTCTGTTGCCATTTTTTCGATTTTCTCTTGATTTACTAATTTTAAAAATTTAGTTGGATTTTTATCTATACTTTCCCATAAATCTAAATCAATCATTTTAAAAAGTTTTAAAAACTCTGTATTCCATGACCACCAAAGGTTATTAGCTATTTCTGAAAGCTTTTCAATTCTCTTTGGTAATTGTGGTACTACTGTAATTCTATTGAATATATACATAATTTATCCTCCGCGTTTTTCTAAATTTCTTTTGTATAAATCTCATAACATATATTATAATTATCTATTATAAAATTCTTTTTGTCAATTTATTTTAAGATGATTTTTAAATTATTTGTCTTCATTTTTTATTGTTTCAATATTTCATTTTATTAACAATTATTTTACACTATTTCCAGTTTTTTTATTTTATAGTATAATTATAGTATGTACTTTTATCATGATCTGAACAAACAAAGCAAAAACAAAACAAATTGGAGGTAACATTATGGCACGCAACAAGAAGGAAATCCGTAATCGTAAGTTCAGGAAGTATCAGCGGGTGGCCACTCGGCTTCTCGTCATGATCAGCATTCTGGTGCTGATGGGGACATTGGCCTTTAGGGGTCTTGAGTTTGGGTTCAAGATGGCCTCTACTCAGGCAAAGATGGTCTACTACTACATGCAGATTCGGGATGAAGAAAGCAATCGGGATTACAACAACGAGATGGCAAGCATGTACCCTCACATTCCGACATATCGTAATGACGCTGACGAAGCTGATACACGGGTTGAAACTTTGACTGAAGAACGTAAAGTTCTTCGTGAAAGTGAAGATCCTGTTATCGCTTTTGCTGCTAAAAACTATGTCGACTTTACTGTGATGGGAATCAGCCTCGTGGTATTCGTACTTATGGGGTTTGCCATTTTCGGTATGTACAAGTCCCTCGGCTTTTTCGTATCCGTTGGAGAGGTAATCTTCAATGGTATCATCCACGTTGTCTTCATGATTGGGGCAGCTGTCGCTTATGCGATCCATCTCGGATGCTACAAAGTGTCTATGGCTTTTTATAAGTCGATGGAAAGCTCCAAGCAGGTTCGCACCAATCGCAAGTACGTAGGTCGTTACTGCCGTCGCGAGGATGCACCTAGGACACGTTCCAATGGTCGCTCTGAGCACAATAACGGGGACATCATCGAGTTTCCCGGGCGCAGGATCGGTTGAAGGAACCAAAGGGGACTAGCTTAGCAGCTAGTCCCCATCCCTTTTTATTTTTATATTAATATTTACTTTTATATTTATATATGTATTTATTTTTATATATATTTTTTTATTTATATTTGTTTTAATTACTCTACTTTAATTTAAATTCTTTTATTATTTCAATCAGAAATTTATTTAAAATAATTCTTAACTGAACCTTTTCCATTTTCAGATTTAATTTCTATAATTGATCCATTTATAATATTTACTGTTGGATCTAAGTGTCCAATATCTGCATCATATATAACTGGGATATCTAAAGAACTTAAAGAATCTAATAGAGTTTTTTTCATATCTATTCCATAATCTTCTCTAAGTAATATTGATCTTCCAAAAACAATTCCATTACAGTATTTGAAATATCCTGCATTTTTCATTTTCCATAAATTGCAGAAAAGTTGTGGAGTACTCATTTCAAAAACTTCTAAAAACCATACTATGCCATCATCTTTATATTTTTCAATAAATTCAGAGATTTTATCATATTTTGTTCCTATAATATTTGTTATTATATCAAAACATCCACCTAAAGCTCTTCCTTTAATAGTAATATTTTCTTCACCTTTTAAATTTTTCCATTCTACTTTATTTACTAAGTTATAACCTGCATATGGATCTTCTTCATCGTCAGAAACTTCGCCTTTAATTATTTTCTCAAGCCAATTTTCCTCATATTTTTCAAAACTTTTTTGTTCTATTTCTTCTCCATTCATTAGTTTGATTGAATCAAGTAAGTCTCTTCCTGGTTTTTGCATCCCATATGATTTTATATTTGATCCATATATAGTTGCAATATCACAAATTGTAGTAAGTAAAAAACTTAAATATGTATTATCAGAATATCCTTGAAACCATGTAGATTTTAATTTTTTAATTTCTTCAAAATCTAAATTATCTATCATTTCACACATGAAGTCTCCACCTTCTGCTGATATAATAGCTTTTACGTCTTTATTATTCCATAGTTCCATAAATTCTTTTGCTCTTGTTTTAGCATCAGAACTTCTTCCGAATTCATCTTTTCTAACATTATCTGTTTCAATACATTTATAACCTAGATTTTTTAAGTTTTTCTTGGCATTTTCTAATCTTAATATTTTGTTTTCTTTTATTATACCTGCTGATGGTGCAGTAATTCCGATTGTATCACCTGTTTTTAAATCATCAGGATATCTCATTTATTTCAGCTCCTTTTAATATTTTTATTTAGCAAGTTCATAAATTGCTTTTGCATATATCTTACATGAATCTATTAAATAATCTATCTTAATAAATTCATCTGCTTTATGGCACATATCTTCTTCATTTGGCATCATTGCTCCAAAAGATACGCAATTTTTAAAAGCTCTTGCGTATGTCGCTCCACCTATTGCCAGTGGCTCCTCGTTTTTTCCATAATAATCATTATAAATTTTGCATAACTTTTTAACTAATTCATCTTCTTTTGGAATATATAATGAATCTTTCCTATCTTTAAATAAAACTTTTACATTATCAAAAGATAAAGACTTTTTAATTTCATTTTCTACATCATCTATATTTATAGTTACTGGTACTCTTAAATTAGCACCTGCTATAATTTTATTATCCTCTATATATAACCTTGCTAAGTTTAAAGTTAACTCTCCCATTTCATCTTTAAAGTTTATCCCTAAACTTTTTCCATCAGTTTCTAAATTAATTTTATCACTTAGTAACTTTATAAAATCATTATTTATATTGTTTAATTTAAAAGCTTTGTTAAGTACTAATACTAATCTACTAATAGCATTTATTCCAAGTTCAGGATGAGCTGCATGTGCAGCTTTTCCAAATGATTCTATTTTTAAACTTTTTTCTTTAACATTAGTTTTTATCTCAAAACTTTTTTCTTTTGCAATTTCTAATATATCACTATTTATTTTGTCTAATAATGACTTATCTTTTATTTCTATACTAATACTACAATACTTTGGAACTACATTTATAGCATTGTTTTTTGTATCTATATTTTCTATCTTAATATTTTCATTCTCATCTAGCTCTTTACTAATATATACACTTAGTAATCCTTTTTCTGCATATATACATGGAAAATCAGCATCTGGGCTAAAACCAATAGTTGGCATCTCTTCTACTTTTTTATAATGCTTAATACATTCCCAATCATTTTCTTCATTAAGTCCTACTATTAGTCTTACTCTTTTATTTACATTAAATAACTCTTTTACAGCTTTCATCGCGTATAGTGAAGCAATTACAGGACCTTTATCATCAGTTGTTCCTCTTCCATATATTTTTCCACCTGAAATCTCTGGATCAAAAGGTTTGTGTGTCCATCCATCTCCTGCTGGAACTACATCTAAATGTCCTATAATACCAAGAAGTTCATCCCCTTCTCCAAATTCTACATATCCACAATATCCATCAATATTTTTTGTTCTAAATCCAAGTCTTTCACCAAGTTTTAAAAAATGTTCTAAAGCTTTATTTACATTTTCACCAAATGGTTTACTTGAATCATTAGATATTTCATTGACACTTGGAATTTTAACAATTTCGCAAACTTCTTTTATAATCTCTTCTTTTTTTGAATCAATATAATCTTCTATTTGACTTACCTCCTTTTAATGTTTATCTAGATTCTAAATCAAATATTATAGCTTTTGCAGCTGTTCTTGCAGAACTTATAGCTCTACAAACTGTTGATTTACTTTCCATCACATCTCCACCAGCATATACTTTTTCTATACTAGTTCTACAGTTTTCATCAACTTTTATTAATCCGTATTCATTTAATTCAATATTTTGTTTTTGTAATAATTCCTTATTTGGTTTTAATCCTATTGCAAAAACTACTGAATCTGCTTTATATTCAAATTCTGAATTTACTATATCTATTGCTTTATGATCTATTATTTCTGTTTTTATACATTCTAATTTTTCAAGTTTTTTTCCTGTTCCTATTCCTTTTATAACTCTTGTTAAAAATACAGGTTTTACTCCATCTTCTATTGCTTCTTCTAGTTCTATACTTCTTGCTGGCATATGATCTTTATCTCTTCTATATAATATAGAAACAGATTTTGCATTCATTCTTACAGCAGCTCTTGCAGAATCCATTGCGACATTTCCACCGCCGATTACTACAACATCTCCTAGATTATCTAGATATTTTTTATTATTATATGCTCTTAAAAATGTATCTGAATCATATATGCTTTCAAAATCTCCTAAATCATATGTTGATGATTTTTCAGCACCTATTCCTAAAAATATAGCATCAAACTCATTTTTTAAATCTTCTATCGTAATATCTTTTCCCAAACAAGTATTATTTTTAAAGATAATTCCCATCTTTTTTAATTTATCTATTATCTTTTTGATAATATCTTTTGAAAGTCTAAAATCTGGTATACCATATCTTAATATTCCACCAAAATCTTCATCTTTTTCAAATATAGTAACTTGATATCCTTGTTTTCTTAGTTCATATGCACATTCAAGTCCTGCAGGTCCTGAACCGATTATTGCTACTTTTTTATCTTTTTCTTCTCCTACTTGATATACAAATTCATATTCATTCTCTTTTGCCCATTCATTAACAAACTTTTCTAATTTTCCTATACTTGTTGGCACTTGTTTTATTCCTCTTATACAACTTCCTTCACATTGTTCTTCTTGTGGGCATATTGTTCCACAAATATGGCTAAATATATTATTTTCTTGAAGTATATCATATGCTTCTTTAAATTTTTCTTCTTTTATTTTTGAAATAAATTCTGGAATATTTGTGTGAATTGGACATCCTTTTTCCATACATGGTTTTGTTTTACATTGTAAACACCAATTTGCTTTTTGCTTAATTTCTTCTATGTTCTCCATTTTGCTTAATACCTATCCTTCTATAATTTCTGTAATTTTTCCTCTTTTCATCAAATCAGCTACTAGCTTGTTCTTATTTGATATTTCACTATATTTTCCTAAAACAACAATTTGTTTCTTTTCTTCATCAATTTTTATAGATCCTATTTTATATCCTGCTTTATCTAATATTTCTTGTATTTGTTCTATATCGCATTCTTCTTTATATTTTAAACTCATTTTATATGATACAAATTTTGAATCCCAAGCATCATATAATTTATATGAATGTGATAATATTATATAAAGCACTATAGTTCCTATAATTCCTCCAAGATAGAATCCTGCTCCTACAGCAAGTCCTATACATGTTGTACATAATAGGCTTGCAGCTGTTGTAAGACCTTTAATGTTTGATCCATCTTTTAGTATTGTTCCTGCACCTATAAAACCAATGCCTGATAATAGTTGTGCTGGAAGTCTTGTCATATCTGCCATTTCAGATCCTATTGAAACATATTCTCCTGTTAGCATTACTAAACAACCACTAATGCAAAGTAACATATGTGTTCTAGCTCCTGCTGGCTTTTTTAAATGTTCTCTTTCCATTCCAATGAATCCTGCTAAAAGTACACAAAGTAAAAGTCTTATCATTGTTTGAACTTCAAAAGTATTTACTATTTCTAAAATTTCTTCCATCAAACTTTATTTCTCCTTTTCTTACGTATATTAATATTTTATATTTTAACACTCAAATATAGTTTTGCGCAAGGTTATCTATAACAAAAACTATCGACAAAAATATTATAACTAATATCAATAATTCATACCTTCTTTAAATTGTCTCTCTGCTGATTTTAATATTTCTTCATTACTTTGATCTGATACATTATGTGGCATAATTAATTTTCCATCATATTTAATATAACTTTTAACAAGCATTTTATCTTTATCCATATAATTTAAAAAGTTGATTATATCATTTGTCGCCTCTACCAGTTCATCATAATTACTTACTTCTATATATGTACTATAACTTAAAATCCAATCTTCTTTTTTCATGTTTTTACATGTATAATCTTCATAACTTTCTTGAACAATAAACTTATCTTTATTTTCATTTTCCCATTTTTCAAAATAATATTTATAATATCTTGATTCAATATCTGTAATAAATAAATTATCACTTTTATTATAAACTGTATGTATCTCTATTTCAGGAATATCTGCAACTTTATATATATAAAAACCATTTTGCCATAAGTCTTTTTTTGAATATGCTATTTCAAATTCTGAAGCGCCATAAATTCTAAGAAGATTTATTCTCTCTATATTAGCTGTATATGATTTCATATTATATATTAAAGCAATTATCATAATAAAAATAATTAATAATACGAGTAATTTTACTTTAAAATTTCTCTTTTTTCTTTTTTCTTTACTATTTACCATATTTTCAAATTGCTCAACCATATCTATTTCTTTATTTTTCATTTTTCTACTCCCAATTTTTTCTAGATTATACCATATATCTATTCATCTTTTCTACTATCAATAAAAAAGAGCTTTATAATTATTTAACTAATAATTACAAAACTCTTTTATTTTAATTTTTATTCTGGCATTTCAGTATATTCATTTTCCATTGGAATGTCTTCTTTTTTCTCATCAGATTTATCATCTTTTAAAGTTTTATCGATATCTTTTCTAATACTTTCTTCTATTTTAGTTTTTAATTCTTTTATGTTTTTATTTTTTTCCTTCATACATTTTATAGCTTC
>CALWZY010000061.1 GCA_944386155.1 uncultured Clostridia bacterium
TTTTCCTTCTCTACACATTAACACTTTATTATCTTTTACAATTATGCATCCTGCTAATAATACCATTTTAATCTCCTTTTTTTAAATTATTTTAAATCTATAAAACCATTTCTGCTCCAAAGCCACATAGGAGTATGTATATCTATTGGATGATATTTCGTACCTTCTAAAATCTTATTCCATCTTTCTATTACTAATAATTGAACATTACTAGAATTTAACTCATCTTCATCTATTAAACCTAATCTATAGCTTGATTTTACCACATGTGTATCAGGAGCTACTGTAAGCTTATCAACATTCTTAAATTTTATATTTGTATATTGATATAAAACATAAAGCCAATAATTACATATTTTATTTCCTGATAAATATGGGAATTTAGTTTTATTTTCTTTCTGAATAAAATTTCTTATTTTCTCAATATCATAATCATTTATTTTAAATAGATTTCTAATATCACCGCTGAAATAATTCATTTATAGTATTACTTAGTTTTATCCATATTTCAGTTTGTTTATTTTTCTGAAGTGCAACTTTATATTTTATTAAAGCATTTTGAATATCTTCCATTTTGGAACTTACTACTTTTTTAGTATCAAATACAAAATTAGTTTCATTATCTTCATATGTACTTTTGGCACTTTCCCATAATTTATATGAATTTCTTTGATAATTTAAAGCCATTGGAAGAGTAAAATAATTATAATTTTCTAAACAATCTTTTTCTAATCCTGGATTACTATCTTCTGGCATTACTTCTCCGCCAAGTAATCCTTTTTTATACATATTTACTAACTTATTTACTTTTTCTAATATTTCATCCTTATTTTTCTCAAAATTAAGTTCACTTATCATTATTATTCTCCAGTCTGGTATTATCTCTTAATTACTATCTAATTATCATTTAATCTTTTTTTAATCATCATTTCTTAATAATTCTTCTACTTTATTTTTTAAATTCTTATAATCACCATGAGCTATAACAGGACTATATACTTTTACAGTAACATCTTTTTTCTTTTTAAAGAACTTTCTAATTCCAGAAGGATCTCTAAATTTTATTCTTATTGGAATTATTGGTTTATTTGTTTCTTTTGCAATTTTAAAAGCTCCATCTCTTAAATTTCTAATATTCTCGCAATAAGGTTTTAAAACTCCTTCAGGATAAACTTGAACAATTTTTCCTTCATCTAACCCTTTTTTTATAGCTTCTAAGAAGTATTTTTTATTATTAATACTTTTTGGAATAGGAATAGCTCCTAATAATTTAATAAGTTTTCTTACAAAAGGAATCTTAAAAGACTCTTCTCTTGTTGTAAAATATACTCTTCTCTTGAATAAAGCAAGACCTATCATTGAACAATCTAATACTAAAACATGATTAGACACACTTATAGCTCCAGTATTTAAGTTTTTTATATTTTCTTTTCCTTCAATTTTTAAGTCATATATTATCTTATTTAAAATAGATAATATTGGATATGCTATCCCATAATATAAAATATTAGACGCTATTTTAAAAAGCTTTCCTTCTTTAAAATATTCATAATTTTCATCAATATTAAAATCATATAATTTTTTAAATTTTATTACATCTTCATATTCTTCATTTATATTACTTATATTGCCTATATTATTTACTTTGTTTCCTATATTATCTTCTAATACATTTTCTACTATTGCATCATTTTCTTTTTCCATCTTTCATTCCTTGTATTAATTTCTTTTTTAATTAAATTTACTAAATCTCTGCAAGAATTTCTATTCATATATTTTCTTTGATTTTCTACTAATTCCATGCATAAGTCTTTATTTTCTAAAAGTAGTTTCGTACTTTCTACTATTTCAGGAATATTCATACATTTTAAAGACATTTTATGGCTTTCAAAAAAGTTTGCATTATAATTTTCACATCCTGGAATTGGCATAGTATGTATAAATGGTTTTCCTAAAACAGCAATCTCCGTAGTAGTAAGTCCTCCTGGCTTTGAAAGTATAATATCACTACTTTTCATATATAAATCAATATTTTCTGTAAATTCTAGTGGTATAACATTATTTTTTCCTTTTAGCTTTTCATATAATTCTTTATTTGTACCACAAGCAACTATTAGATTAATTCTATTAATACTATTGTTAAGTTCATCTACAATTTCTTCAACATTTCCAAATCCCATGCTTCCAGTTAAAAGTAAAACATATCTTTTATTTATATCTAACCCTACTTTTTTCTTACAATCATTTATATCATAATCTTCACTATATGCTCTTTTTACTGGAATTCCAAGTGGAATCAATTTATTTTCTTTAACTCCTTGATCTATAAAACTACTTTTAAGTTCATCACTTGGAGTAATCATAAAATCTGGATTTGTTTCGCTCCAAAAAGGAATACACACATAATCAGTCGCAACTGCAGTAAAATTAATTCTATGCTCTTTTTTTATTGCAGTTAAAGCTTGAGCTGCAAATAAATGTGTTGTAATTATATATTCATATCCATTTCTTTTAATATAATCATATAATTTATTTTTATTTAATTGATTTAATCCATATACAGGAGATTTTATATTAGTCTTTTGATAAATCTCTCCTAATTTGTATGCAACTTTAAAAGTCTTCCCTTCATTATTTGTGCTTTTCAAATAAATTTCATTTACTTTATTTTTTAAATTAGTATTAATTATCTCTAAATACTCCATAAAATCTGCTTCTAACCCTTGTGATAAAAGTTCTTCTAAAATTGCTTTAGCCGCAGAATTATGACCTCCACCTGTACCACAGGACAATATTAATACTTTTCCAGTACCCCTTAAAATTCTCTCTAATCTATAGTAAAAAACACCTAGTTTTCCTCTATAATTTTTATTCCATGGTTTATTTCTTCCATAGTAATGAATTATAACAGTATTTTCTTTTACCCATTTAAGTCCAATTGGATCTTTAATATGGTTTAAATTATATAAATTTAAATCTCTATCTCCTAAATTATATCTTAACGCATCAACAATCTTTATTTTATTACCATACAATGCTGTTATAATATCTTGGTCAGGAAGCATTAATTTTTTACTATTATTTTCTACAAATTCACATACTTCTTTTTGTACATCTATTTTTCTTAATTCTTTTAAATTAATTAATAACACACCTGTATTTATGTAAGGAACATCATCATCTATTCTTAATCTTACTTCATTTATTTTTCTTAAAATCTTTTTAACATGTGTTGTTGCAATATAGAAGTTTCCTTCAAAATCCATATTATAAAGTTCGTCTAATTTATTTATTACTAAAGTATCTGAATCTAAATATAATATTTTATCTATATTTTCTGGTAAATATTTAGTAGCAAATAATCTAAAATAAATTTCTTTCGGATATCTTTTTTGATACTGTGGAAAATTTTTTACTTCTTCTTCATCTATTTTTATCATTTTTATATTAAATTTATTTAAATCTAATCCGCTTTCAATTATATTCTTATCCTCTATATCTAATTCTCTATGTAGAATATATACATCAAATTTTGTATCTTTATTAGATAATTGAATTGAATTTAATAATATATTTACAAGTTTTACATACTTTTTATTTATTGTTAAAAGAATATTCATTTTACTCCCCTAAACTTAAAAATTTAACTGATCTAGCTAATCTAAAAATTTATCTAATCTAAATAATTAATCTAATTATTTTTAAAACTTTGCTAGAATTATACCATTAATACAAGAATTAGACAATAAAATAAGCTCTAAGAATTATTTCTTAAAGCTTAATTAAATAGTACTTTCATTATATTTTCATATCTATCTTTTAATAATACTTTTGATTCATCACTTAGCTTATTAAAATCTCTTTCTAATTTTCCTTTAACATAATTTGCTCCTTCTAAAATAGTCATACCCCTATCATGATATGCTAAAGAAAATAAATCTGGAATTCTGTCGAAATGTGCTATTACATCTGCATCAGCGACACATTTTTCTTCTATAGTATTTCTATTTAACTTTGTACTTGATCTATGATTTAATACACATTTTTTTACTAATTCTTTTTTTGTTTCATCATAATTTAAGTCACTTAGCATCTTATCTGCTAACTTTTCTCCATATACATTATGCTCCTCTATAGGACCATACTCATATACTGCCGCACTATCATGCAAAAGAGCTCCTAGTTCCACTACTTCTATATCTGCTCCATATTTTTCTGCTAATTCTAAAGCATTTTTTACAACATATTTAATATGATTTTCATAATAATTATAACCATTCTTTTCTTCATATATTTTACTTTGTCTAATTATATTTTCTCTTATAGAATCTACTATATTACTCATAAAATCACCTTAATCTAAAATTATAATCTTCCAAGATTTTTAGCAATCTTCATCTCTGCTTCAATAAATTTATCTTTATTTTCTAATAAATCTTGCATTGTATTTAAATAATCTTTATATTTTTTATCTGGATAATACATCTTGGCATAACCACCTTTTCCGTACTTACTAGATAATTTTTTATAAGAATAATTAATTACATCAATTACTTCTGGATTTTCTGATTTATGCTTTTCTTCTTGATATAAAAAAGATCTTTGAAGCATATTTTCTACTGATATTTCTCTATCTGCTGAAGATACTATTTTTCCATATATATTTCTTGCTTCATATTCAAGGCTTGCTCTGTGATCTACAATAGCATCTGCCATAATGTTTATTTGTTCTTCTGTAAAAAATTTTTTCATGTTTTCATCTTTCTTAAAAATTTCACTAGAAACTTCCTCATGTCTATCTGGATCAATTCTGTATCCAATATCATGATATGCAGCAACTGCATAAATCATATTTTTATCAACATCTAAATTGAATTCATCAATTATTTCAAAACATCTTTTTATTACATATTCTATATGATCTTTTCCATGTCCACCATAATCATATTTTGTAAGTATATTTTTCTCAATATATTCTTTTAAATCACTATTTATTTCTTCCATAACTTATCTCCATATTTTTTAATTTTCTTTAAACTACTTCCATTTGATAATGTGTTTCTGTTTCACCATATATTTTAAATCCAAGTCTTTCATATAATCTTTTTGCTGGATTATCTTTGAAAACTTGAAGAATTGTTCTTATATTATTTTTTCTATTTTCTTCTAGCTGTTTTTCTAATATATTTCTTCCTATACCTTTTCCTTGATATTCATTAAGTAAACTTATTTCATTAATAAAAAAATCTCCATTTTCAGTTATATGACTTGCATATACTCCAGCTGGGCATCCATCAATTAAAATTATTTTCTTATGAGATAAATGATCTTTTAAATCATTTTTTAATCTTTCCTTTTGTTCATCATCTCTCCAGCCCCATATTTTATCTACATACCATTTAAAATTTTGCTTTTTTAAGTCAAATAAAAAATCAAAATCATCTAATCTACAATCCCTAAAAGTATATTCCATATTTATACCTCTTTTTTTAAATTTTATTCAAACATATTTTTTCTATTATGTTTTATACAATTAATCTCTTCTTTTAAATAAATAGACTCCTCTAAATCTATATCATAAAAATTGGCAATGCAAACTACATAATATAAAACATCATTAAGCTCTTCTTCGATAGTCCCTTTTATAGACTCTCCTTTTTCCATTCGCTTATTCTTTCTTACAACTTCTGCAAGTTCACCTACTTCTTCCATCAGCTTAAGCATATATTGTTCACTAGTTTTATGTTTATGTTTTATATTTTTTATTTTATCTTGTAATTCTTTTATAGTTAAATCTTTTTCCATTAGAACACCTTCTTATATTTAATTTATTAGATGAATTATTTCAAATTGCACACAAGTATTGTTTCATAATCTTCAAATTTATTTTTCTTATAAAAATTTATAGCATCTAAATTATTACTCCATGCAGATACTTTGATAAGTTCAATATTATTATTTTGGCAATATTTTTTAAACTCGTCAACTAATCTAGATCCTATTCCAAATCCTCTTAAAAATTCTTCTATATACATATTTTCAATTTCTGCAAATTTTTTATTAAAACAATCATTCATATTATGAATACATCCTGCCAGATATCCGAACAATTATATTATCCATAGTAGCAACATATACAAAATCATTTTTTATAAGTCCTTCAAAATACTTTTTTCCTTTTTCAGAAAAAGTCCATTTCACATTTAAAAACTTATTAAATTTTTTGAATTCTCTTAAAAATAACTTTTCATTTAATTTTTGTACTTTATCTAAATCATCTATAGTAGCTTTTCTTATAATAATATTTTCCTTCATAATAACTCTCCTACTATTTTTTACTATCTAACCATTCATAATATTTAACTAAATACTCCCAGCATCCTTCTTTATCAGTTATTCCATCATAATGATTTAAAACTCTTTTTATAATATCATCTTTTTCTATCCATTTTACACTTGAGACTTCATCTTCATTAAGAAGTAATTTTGATTCATCTAAATCCTTATTTACAATGTAATATTCATTAAAATGATTATTCTTTATATCTCCTTTTATATTAGATGAAATTGAAGATCCTATAAAAGTAATATCTTTTTTATCAATATCAATTCCAAGTTCTTCTTTTATTTCCCTTATTATTGACTCAAAACCAAATTCTCCTGAATCAACATGACCACCTGCTGTTATATCCCACATATTAGGCCACATTTTCTTTTTGGCACTTCTTTTTTGAAGTAATACTTGTCCTTTAGAATTGACTACAAATACTGCAACAGCTTTATGCCATAAGCCTTCTTTATGGCATATTTCTCTTGATTCAACTTTTCCTGTATATTCACCTTTTTCGTTTAAAACATCAAAATACTCACTCATACCAATCTCCTTTTTATCTAGTATTATTTTATTTATTATTTTCTAAAACTTTTTTAGCATACGAACATGTTGCAACCACTTTTTTATTTTCTTTTTTTGAATAATCAATGACTAAATTAACTAATCTTTTAGCAATACCTTGTCCTTGATAATCACTTTCAACCCCAGTATGTACTATATTTATAATATTATTATTTTCTTCATATACACACTCACCTATTTTGACGTTTTTATCTAAAGCAATAGCTCTATTTTCATTTTTATTTAAAATAATATTTATCATATTTACTCCTCTTTTACTTCTATTTTATTTTTAATCTTATTTTTTCCTTTACCTAATAACTTATTTATTCCTTTTCCCAATAAATCTCCAATTATAAATCCTAAAATAACTCCAATCGAAATATTCCAAAAGCCATTATGGAAAAAACCAATTCTAAAAACAAAATATATTAACATAGAAAATGGTATTGCGAAAATTCCAAATATAGTCATAAATATAATACTACATATTTGTGGAATTACATTTTCTCTTCTATTTAAAATTTTATTTTTTAAGACATATATTATAGTTGCAAAATAAAGTGATCCTGTAATTCCAACTAAAATCCACATTCTCATAGAGTAAAAATCTGCAAATCCACTTTTAAAATATCTAATTAAATAATAACTAATACTCATAAATGACATTACAAAAGATGAATTTATAATAGAATATTTATAATCTTTTGAAAATATACTTACTATTGTCATAACAAAAGCCCAAAACAATAATGATTGAGTAACATTAATCGTTGCTTCCATATTAAATATCAAAGCAAATTCAGTGATAAAACCTAATATTATTCCTAAAATTATACTTATACTAATATTCTTTAAAATTTCTTTTTTATTAATATTCATATCAATCCTTTATTTCTCCAATTGTTATATTATCTATACTTAAAATAAAAATCTCTTATTCATTTTATTTCATATCTCCATCCTGGTTTCCAGTCTTTTGTCTTTCTCCAGTCTTTTTCTATTGCTTCTTCCCAACTAATATTTTTAGTTATAACTTCAAAAGCAAGTTGTGGTGCTTTATGTGAAACTAAAGCAATAGTCTTTCCATTATAATTATTTAATAGATATTCACAAAAATCTCTTATTCTTTTTTCTACATCTTTTAAAGATTCTCCCCCTGGAAAATTAGCATCTATATGTTCCTCATATTTTACTAAAGATGTATCTTTTCCATTTAAATCCCCATAGTTACATTCTCTTATTCTTTTATCTTGTAAAATCTCTTTTGAATCATTAAATGTATATCTAGCTGAATCTACCGCTCTTTTTAAATCTGATGAAATTACTAAATCTATTTCATTTAGATTTATTTTTTCTTTTAATTCAATACTTTGCTTAATTCCTTTTTCACTTAAATCCCCATGTAACCAACCAGTAGATTTATGTTCTATATTATCTAACGTTGTTCCATGTACAAAATAAATTATTTTAACAGACATATCTTTTTCCCCTTTATTTACATTATTATTTATCTTTATTATTAATATAGTATTCTAGAATTTTCCTATCTCTTAATACAACAAATTTCGTACTATAAATAGATGAATATTCAGATGGAACAAGTTTATCAAAACACTCCTTTATAAGTTTTAGGGCTTCTTCTGGAGCTTTCCACAATAATTTAGCACCTTCATCTTTTTCTTTTTTTGTAACACTTAAATGATTAGTATCTTTTATAACTTTTCCTACAAATATATATGAAATTTGTTTAAAATTGTTTTGTGACTTGTATTCTTCTGTTGTTCCTAAAAAGTCAACAATTTCAACTTCACATCCAGTTTCTTCTAAAACTTCTCTTTTAAAAGCTTCTTCCTTATTTTCTTTTTCTTCTATTCCTCCGCCTGGTAATTTATATTCATTTTTATTGCTTTTATTGAATACAGCAATTTTTCCATCATCTCTTACAACTATTCCTCTTGCTCCTAATCTTAATTTAGGATTTTCCATCTTGATAGTTTTTTCACCAATATTCTCATCTGTTATTTTACATATTAAATCCATAATTTTACCTCACTAACTATTTTCTTAAAATATTCATCAAAAACAACATATTTTATTTCAAGCATAATATAGCTACACACTCAACATATAGTGCTTGCTACATCATATATTTTATAGCGTTATTACGTTTTTTTCAACGTTTCACACCAAATTTATATATA
>CALWZY010000062.1 GCA_944386155.1 uncultured Clostridia bacterium
CTCCATCATAATTATCTGGACAACTTCTTGTATCTTCTGATAAATTATCTTCTTCTGAATCTTCATCTATTACATTAATTCCATTTTCATCAGTAAGCCCTGTTATTTCTGCCACATTCGTCAAAATATCTGAATCACTTACCTCATCTGTTACTATACAAGTTATAGTTCTATCTGCAGCTACAACATGTTCTCCTGAATCTGATAAATCAGATGCATTTAACTGAATATCTGTATTTGTTTTTAAAATTGCATATCTATCTCCATTAGTATCTGTAACTTCTTGCCAATTATTTTCATCATCTGCTATCCTTAATCCAGAAGGTAGATAATCTTTTATACCTTTTACTATAACATTTTTATCACACTCATTATACACTCTTATTGTATATGTTACTTTATCACCAACTTTAACTTTTACTGGTTCTTTTTCATGTAGATATTTAAAATCAGTACCGTTAAATGCGTTTGGATCATTTTGTGCTACTACATTTGGTTCTCTAGAATCTTCAACATTTACCCCATTAATTTTAGTTATAAATTTTCTTAAAGCAACATCATATTTTAGAATTTCTGCTTCATCAGAATCATTATGTTCTTCCTCTGAAAAACTTACTAATGGTTGAGCAGTATTATTATTTTCTTTATTCCATAAAATCATACTTCTAGTTGTAGATTTTATTTCTATTCTAATTTTATCTATAGTATTTGCTGTTGTAAGTGGAATTCTAATATAGAATTTATTATTTCCAGCTCCTTTTAAACTTCCATATGAAGTAGCAGAATTACTATTTCCATTATACACTCCATAATTTGAAAGTTTTGCCTTAGTTTCTTGATTATTATTAACTTTAACACTATATATATTATATTCTTTTACATTTTCAGAATTTTTAATTTGAAATGGTCCAACAAATACATATCCATTAACTTTTTGTGCACTTTTTCCAGAAGATTTGCTCGAAAATGTTGGTAATACAACATTTTTTTCTGGTAAATTATTTTGATAATCATTTGCAATATCTCTAATGCAGCTTAATATTATTGCTTGTGCATCTGCTTTATGTGACTCAGCAGAATTCCATGAGTTTGAAATATTAGGAGTCATTGTTTCTTTTAATGTATCTGTATCTAGTCCATTTGTAATTTCCCATATAGCAATTTGCTCTAAAACAAATATATCATCTGCATCTAATAAATCTGAAATGGCATCTTTATCTTCCTCTGTCCATCCATCTTTTACGATATCATCAATCCAATTTCTTATATTCTCTTTTGATTGAAAACTGTCATAGTTGTAACCTTTATTAATAATCGCTAAAACCTTACCAATTTGTTCACTAGATAATTTTGTGCTATTACTTCTAGAACTTAATGTAACTTGTGAACTTGTGGTTAAATTACCATTGCTTTTATATTCTGATGAAAGTCCACTTGTTGTTCCAGAGCTAACTTCAGTAGGGAAAAGTCCATTTACGTCTAAACAAAATATATTTTTACTATAATCTTGTTCTGTTCCACTTTGATTTGTTAGATAGGTCCTATAAATAGGTCTATTAGAATTTACCATATAATATAGTCCATTTGGTTGTTCAAAAGTCACTCCAAAATATACCTTTGATCCACTACTTGTATTCCAATCAGCTGCAAGTATTATATTGGCTAATATCACACTTACAAAAATTAAAACAATTATTATACTAGACAATCTTTTCTTCATCTTAACCACCATTTATTTTAAATCATTATAATCTCTTTTTATTATACATTAAATAAAAAGAAAAACCAATATTATTTTATATAAATATTGGTTTTTCCATTAAATTATTATTTAGCTATTATTTTCTACGTCTATATTTATTATTATCTACTAAGATTGTTGCTTCTTGTGGTTTATATACATATTTATATATTATAAATCCTCCAGCTGTTAATAATGTTATTATTGTTATTGTTAATATAATATATAGCTGTGTTCCACCTGTTTTGATTGATAGAATTACGATTGCATCATCAATATCATCTTCACCATCTTTTTTATTATTTGGTGTAGAATCAATATCAGGAGCATCATACTCATTATCGTCAGCACTTATTTCTGCTGTATTTATCTTTTGACCTAAGTTATTGCTTGAGTTTTTCCATCTTAATACTAATTTTACTTCTGCACTCTCTCCTGGTTTTAATAGTGTTTCTTTTAGGTAATCTGTTGTTATTTTTCCGTCTTCTCCTGTTTTCCAATTATATTCTGTATTATCTTCTTCATAGAACTCTAGTCCATCTGGAATATAATCAGTTATTTCTGTTGCATATCCTTCTATCTCACCTTCATTTGTTATCTTTATTGTATAAGTATATCTTACTTTTGTAGTTTTTAATTTATTTCTATGAATTTCAACTTTTACGATTGGTTCAGGGTTCTCTGTTCCATCATATCCAGTCTCAGTAACTTTTGTTTTACCATCTTCTGTTACTTCAACTTCACTTACATATTTAAGTAATGACAAATCGAAATATTTAAGTTCAATATATTCTTTATCTATATCATCCTCTTCTTCATTATTATTATCAGGAGTAGAATCTTTATCATCTATAGGATCTCCATTTTCATCTTCATCATCACTTATTTCTGCTGTATTTATAATAACTCTATTTGCACCATCTATTGCAGTCTCTGTTACTTCAAATTCTAATTGTAAATCTCTAAAATCTGGATTTGTATCTGTTAATCCTGCATCTTTATCAAAAGGTTTTATTGCAGTTTCTCCTCTAGCTGTACTGTTTTCATATGAATAATAGTCTGTAGCAATTATTTCAGCATCCTTAACATCTGCTACTTCTACATATTCTTTTTCATCAAATTTAACTATAGTTAAATTTGTTTTATCTTCACCTTCTTTTAGCTCTCTATACATCTTCCATCCGTATTTTTTATTTATTTCACTATCAGGAAGAAATGTTATTCCATCTGGAAGATCATCTTTTACTACACTTGGGAAACCTGCTATATCTCCTTCATTGTATAGTCTAATTGTATATGTTACTTTATTTCCATTTGCAACTACATAAGGTTCTGTTGTGTGAGTATAAGTTATCTCTCCTTCATTTAATGTAAGTGTTGGTTTTCTATCTGTTATTACTTTTCCATCTACTTCTGTAATAAATTTTTGTAGTGCTAAATCAAATTCTTGTGGAATTATTACATCATAATCTTGATCGTCTTCTTCTTCATCTTGATTATTTGGAGTAGAATCTCTATCTTCAGAACTATCTTCTGCTATTTCTGCAATATTCGTAATCTCCTCTGGATCTGTTGCAACTACTTTAAGTTCAAGTTGAACTTCCTCATATGATAATTTTCCAGTAGTTTTATCATATGCTGGAATTACTTTTCCATCTAAGTAATCTGTTTCTAGCCCAGACTTCCAACCTGATGTATCAGTATTTACGAATATCTTCCAACCATATTTATAATTTGTTTGGCTACCACTTACATAATTTCCATTCTCATCTACTGTATATTGAACAAACTCTAATCCCTCAGGAAGTGTATCATAAATCTTTGATGCATAACCGTCTGTTTCACCTTCATTATATATTCTAATAGTATATAATACTGTATCTCCTGTTTTTACCTTTACAGGTGTTTTATCCATTTGATATGTTGCATCTAAAGAATTTTGAAGTGTATCCCCATTAGCTGAAATCATTCTCTTATCAGCATATTGAACTTCATTAAAAGTTCCATCATCTTTTGGAGTTTTAACTGTTGTAATAAATTTCTTTAGTGCTAAGTCAAATGATTTATCATTATATACTACACTATCAAAATCGTCATCATCTTGAATATTTGTATCTGGATAGTTGTCTGGATTTATTTCTGATGTATCAGAATCTCTATCATTTGTTATATCATTTCCATCTTTATCCCCATACAATGTTATTGCAGCAATATTTTTAAGGATTTTTCCATCTTCTAGTGATGTTGTTATATTTGCATTTGCATAAGTTTCTGGATCTAATACTATACATGCTACTTGTAATGTTTTATAACTTAATCTATCTGCTTCTAAAGTCGCATCAGGGTTATATGCTGGAATTTTTTCATCTTTAAGAGCATCTGATTTTATTTTTGCTTTACCTAGTAAAATATGAACATTATCCATGCTTGTTTCTGGAATGTCTGGATCATCTGTAGTTCTGAAATCTGATGGAGTTAATTTATTTCCTATTTTACTTATTAATTCTTGTGGTAAATCTGTATATTTTATTACGTTTGAATTATCAGTATCATATATTTCCCATCCATTTGTTACATTAATTTGATGAGACATTAAATATCCAAGTCCTTCTGGAATATAATCTGTTACTTCTTTAGCATAAGCATCTGTATCAGCTTCATTATATACTTTTATTGTATATACAATTATATCTCCCTTATTTACATCTAAAGCATTTTTAGGATGATTATATTCTGCTGTAGTTGAACTACCATCATCTAATTTAGATGTATCTATTGAATTTGGATCTGAATTTGGATCTCTAGTTGGATCTACTTGTT
This sequence comes from uncultured Clostridia bacterium, assembly GCA_944386155.1. Lineage (GTDB taxonomy): Bacteria > Bacillota > Clostridia > TANB77 > CAG-508 > UMGS1994. Next base: position 4,562 of record CALWZY010000062.1, read on the forward strand.
TTCCATTAATTGTTTGAATATATTTTCTTAAAGCTAAATCTATTTGTGTAATTTTATTATTTTTTACTTTTAAAGTTATAATTCCATTTGTTATATCAACTATAACATTTTCTGTTGACTTAGAACCTTCTCCTCTAGTTATAGTTACCTTTGAAACTTCATTTCCAGAATCGTCAAGTTCTGTAACTGTAACATCTTTAACTTGATATTTTCCATCAACTTCTTCTTTATTTACAGTAACTTTAATTGTTCTATCAAATTTTTCATATCCATTTGGTGCTGTTTCTTCTACTATTGTATATTCATCTGGAGTAGTTATATTTGTAATCTCAACATTTTGTGCTATAGAAAGTTTTCCATCATTAGTTGTCTTACTTTCAGAATTGTTTATTTTAAATGTTGCTTCTCCATTTTTAATAACATTTCCTGAAGAATCTACTTTTTCAAGATTTAAATTATAATTACCTTCTAAAAGTTCATTTTTGATTGTTATAATTATCAAATTTCCATCTATAGAATATTGAACTTTTTCTATTGGTATAACTTCACCATTTTCATCTGTTAATATTACTTCTTTTACTTTATATTCACCGTCTATTAAATCTTTCTTTACTGTAACTGTTATTTTTCCTTCATATTTATTATATCCATTTGGAGCTTTTGTTTCTTCAATTACATATACATCATCTTTAGAAGTATCTGTAATTTGTATATTTTCTGCTACTTGTAATTCACCATTTGTAGTATTTTTAGTTACATTATCAATCTTAAATTCTGCTTCATTGTTAGTAATCTTTTCACCATTTGAGTCTGCTTTTACTAATTTGATATTATATGCTCCTTCTACTTCAACTATAAGTTTTTCAAAGTCGTCATCATCTTCTTCACCATAATAGTAATAATTAGGATCAGTTAAATCTTCATTTCCTGATTCACCTTTATATTCGTCAGGGCAACCTCTTGTTTCATCTGATAAATTCTCTTCTTCAGAATCTTCATCTTCAACTTGAGTTCCATTCTCATCAGTAAGTCCTGTAATCTCTGCTACATTTGTTAAAATATCTCCACTTTTAACATTTCCTGTTACCGTGCATGTTATTTCTTTTACTATACTAGTTGTATGTTTACCACTTCCGTCTATAGTAAGAGCTTCTAGTGGCATATTCTCTGCCAAGAAAGCAAATCTATTACCTTCCTCATCGTTACCTTCTGTCCAAGTATTTCCTACTATTTCTAATCCTTCAGGTAAATAATCTTTTATTCCTGTTATTACTACATCATTTTCACATTCATTAAAAACTTGTATCTCATATGTAACTTCATCACCAATTTTTACTTTTACAGGTTCTTTGATATGAGAATATTTAAAATCTCCTTGATTGAATCCTGTTGTTTGATCTGTAACTACAGGTTTTCTAGAATTTTCTATTTCTTCACCATTTATTTTAGTAATATATTTTCTAAGTGCAACATCATATTTTGGTTTTTCGATAGTTGCTTCATCTATATCTTCATTTTCTTCATCGCCTAAACTAATAAGTGGTTGTGCTTCAGCAGAATTTTCATTTACCCATAAAGTTACTTTGTTTGTTACAGATTTAATTTTTATTCTAATTTTTTCAGCAGCAGCTGCTTCTGTGTTAGAAATTCTTATATAAAAAGGATTATCTCCTGCATTTTTAATACTTCCATAATTACTAGCTGAATAATCGTTTCCATCAAATACTGAATAATTTGAAATTTTAGTCTCTACTTCTTTTCCATCTACAGTTTTAACAGTATAAACCTCATATGTCTTCATACTATTTGAATTTTGTATTTGAAATGGACCTATATATAAATTTCCATTTATTCTATTAGTTGTTTTATTTTTTCCTTTACTTACAAATGAAGGTGTTGTTGATTCTGTAGGTAAATGATTTTGATAATCTTTTGCTATACCTCTAAAATGATTTAATACATATACTTGTCCCAATTGTTTATGTTCTTCTGCAGAATTCCAAGAATTGCTTACATTCGGAGTATGTGTTTCTTGTAAGGTTGCTGTATCTAATCCATTAGTTATTTCCCATATAGCAACTTGTTGTAGTATAAATATGTCATCAGCTGTTAATAAATCTGCTATCGCATCAGGTCCGTCATCTGATTCGTCAAACTTACTTACTGCATTTATCAACCAATCCTTAACATTTGCTTCATCTTGAAAAGCTTCATAATTATATCCTTCGTTCATTATTGCTAAGATTTTAGAAACTTGTTCTTGAGATAATGTTGTATTAGTATTAGAACTCAATTTAATAGTTGATGAAGAAGTTACTTCTCCTTTACTTGTATATTGAGCTGTTTGACCATTTGTTGGAGTCTCTGTCGTAGATTTCTCCGTAGGGAATAGCCCTTTCATGTCTAAACAAAAAATATTTTTACTAAAATCTTGCTCTGATCCATTAGAAGTTCCTACATAAGTTCTATAAATTGGTCTATTTGAATTAACTCTATAATATAGTCCATTAGGTTGTCTAAAAGATACTCCTAAATAAACCTTAGAACCACTTTCCGTCTTCCAATCTACTGCTGCAAAAACAGCAGAAAATTGAGGAAGTAACATAGCAATAATAACTATTGCTACTAATAGCTTTTTCTTAAAATTCACCCTCATTATATTTCTCCTTTGTTTACAATATCCGCTAATTATACTTTTATACTATATATTTTATTATTTACTAGTGTAAAGTCAATATCAAATTATACATCTTTCGACATTTTTTCTTTTTTTTCTTACAACCTTACGGATTTAAGCGTTTGTTACATTTCTATTATATTTCTTTTACTTTTTTGTTTCAAAAAATATTTTTATTTATGAATAAAAAAACTTATATTTAATATAATTAATCATGAAAAAAATTATTTTATTATTTTTTATATTTTTAACTACATATTCATTTCTTTGCCTTTCAACAGACATTACCGCTATAAGTGATCAAACTATAGATTTAAATTCATCTTTTACATTAACAGATAATATAATACTAGATAAGATTGATTCATATGAGCTTAATATATATTCAAAAAGAGCGATTATATATGAAAGAAATTCTAATACAATTTTATATGGAAAAAATATAAATGAAGTTTGCCCTATGGCTTCAACAACAAAAATTATGACAGCACTATTAGTGATTGAATCATCTAATCTAGAAAGCATTGTTACGATTTCAAAAAAAGCCGCATCTACTGGTGGCTCAAGATTAGGATTAAAAGAAAATGATACAATAAAAGTAATAGATCTTTTATATGGACTAATGCTTCCTTCAGGAAATGATGCAGCATATGCTCTTGCAGAATATGTTGGTGGGACTTATGATAACTTTATATCTATGATGAATAATAAAGCTAAATCTTTAGGGCTAGTAAATACTAATTTTGAATCTCCTCATGGATTAGATAGTACTAATCATCACACAACTATATTAGAACTTGCTAAAATAACAGATTATGCTTTAAATAATGATGTTTTTAGAAAAATTGTTAATACTAAAAAATATACTGTTTATATCAACAATTCGCCTAAAACAATCTCAAATACTAATGAATTATTAGGAACACAATATGTTTATGGAGTAAAAACTGGTTTTACTAATAAAGCTGGAAGATGTTTAGTATCTGTCGCAAATAATAATGATTTAGATATTATAATTATTGTACTAGGTGCAGATTCTAAAAAAATAAGAACTTCTGACTCAAAGAAGCTCCTAAAATATGCTTTTGATAATTATACTTTAATAGATTTATTACCTTTTATAAATCTTGAATTCAATAATATTAAAGATAATAAATTAAAAAATTTAAATATAAAAAAATCGTTTAAAAAATTAAATAATATCTATATACCTATTAATAAACACATTTATTTTCCTATCTTAAAAAATGGAAATAACATGATATCTACTACATCTAATAATATAAATAATATTGAATCTCCTATATTAAAAAATGACATAATTTATTCTATTAATGTATATATTAATGGAAAGTTTATATTATCTTCTAAAGTTTTAAGCTCTGAAAATGTTTATAGAACTAATTATATTGAATATTTATATTATTTTATAAAAAATTTCAAAAATATTGTAAATAATATTCAGTTTTGATTGACTTTTTAAAATTTTTTTGTTATTATATTTCTACATGTTAATCCATGCGGGAATAGCTCAGTTGATAGAGCGTCGCGTTGCCAACGCGAAGGTCGCGGGTTTGAGCCCCGTTTCCCGCTCCAATTTTTGCTTATTTTTATGGCGATATAGCCAAGTGGTAAGGCACGAGTCTGCAAAACTCTGATCCCCGGTTCGAATCCGGGTGTCGCCTCCA
>CALWZY010000063.1 GCA_944386155.1 uncultured Clostridia bacterium
TTATTACCTTTAGAGTGCTATTACTCCTTCTCAATTATACAATAGATTATTTTAAAAATCTATAAATTTAAGAATAAATATAAAAAACCTAAGTACAATAAATATACTTAGGTTTTAATCATTTACATTATAAATATCTGTATGGATTTACTGGATTACCATTTACCCTTACCTCGAAGTGTAAGTGAGTACCTGTTGAGTTACCAGTTGATCCAACTGTACCAATTACTTGGCCTTTTGATACTTTTTGTCCTACTTTAACTTTTCTAGATCCTGCTTTTAAGTGTCCATATAAAGTTACTGTACCATTACTATGTTTAATCATTATATATTCACCATAACTTTTATATGCACCACTTGAAGATCTTAAAGCTTCTGATACGATTACCACACCATCTTTTGCAGCAACTACTGATTTACCTTTAACACCTATGTTAATATCTATACCAGTGTGACCTGCATATGAAGGGTAACTTCTATTTCTAATATTACTTAATGAACATCCTTTTACTGGGAAAGCATATCCTCCAACTGATTTTACTGAACTACTTGAAGATGTTTTCTTTGAGCTTGATCTTGATGATGAAGATCTACTTGTTGTTTTCTTTGTAGTTTTCTTAGTAGATTTTTTAGCTGTTTTTTTAGAAGATTCAACAGCTTTCTTTAAAGTAGTTTTAGCAACTTTAGCAGATTTAATATCTTCCTCAGCTTTATTTTTTTCTATGCAAACTTCTGAAATTTTTGCATTCTTTCTATCACTTTTTGATAATGTATTAATTACCTCTTTAGCTTCCGCTTCTGAAGCAACTGTAACTTTTTTCTTTCCATTTAATAAAATTGCATATGCTCTGTATGTTACTGTAGAATTATTTTGAAGAGCAACTAAAACTTTATCAGTATCATCAGGAAGATCTCCACTTAAGAACTCTAACTGATAACTTGGTAAAGAATTAAACTTAATATCTGCGACATTTTCTCCAGGATTATTTTTTAAATCCTCTATCATTTTTTGCATTTCTTCTTTATCTTGAACATATCCAATTGTTTGTCCATTTAACGTAACTTTGTAAGATGGTTTATATTTAATATAAATGATTGATGCCATGATAATCAGCCCTACTGCAAAAAGACTAGTAAACTTTATAGTTCTTTTTGCATAATACTTAATCCACTTACTTTTAATAAACATCCTCTCCTTTTCCATATTTTTTCTTGTCACGTATTTACCATTATACAATATATTATGCACATTTTCAAATAATGTATGTACTATATATTCCTACTATTTTTTCCATTTTTCCATTGAAAAGTAATATTTTTACATTTTATAACGTTATCTCTCATATACTCTCTTTTTCTCTCTTTTTCTTACATTTTTATCATCAAAAAAAGACATATTAATGCATTTTTTTGCACTAATATGCCTTAACAAAAAATTATTCACTTTTTCTATTTTCTTCTTCTATTTATGATATAAGAACTTCCTGATATAGATTTTGCTTGATGCTTTACTTGAGCTCCAATTTCTCCTATCTCCAAAGTATTTCTAAATCTTCCAGGCTCTACAACAACTACACCAATAGAAATAGATGTAAGAGGAAATTGCTCAATAATTCCTTTTCTGTTTGCAACTTCAATATATCCTTTTTCTATATCTTCTTTATTATAATATTTTAAAACGTTTTCATCAAATTCATTAATTATCTTTTTACATATTTTATCATAATCACCGTCAGATGCTATCGCTATAAAATCATCTCCACCAATATGTCCTATAAAATTATCATTTGAATCAGTTGTATGAATATTATCTACAATAGTACGTGCTGTAAACTTTATAATTTCATCTCCATTTGAAAAACCATAAATATCATTATATGCTTTAAAATTATCTAAATCAAAATATAGTATTGCAAAGTTTTCTTTATTTAAAAGTCTTCTTTTCATTTCAGTTTGAATTTGTACATTTCCAGGAAGACCAGTCAGAGGACTTACTCTTCTGTTAACTTGCAAAAGTCTTGTTAAATTTTTAATAGTATAGTATATATATTCTTTTTCTATTGGTTTTACTATAAAATACTCAACAGATTGTTTTAATATTTCTAATCTATGATCTTTGTCCCAATTAGAAGAAATAACTATAATCGGAGTTATACTATTATCTTCATCTTGTCTTAATATTTTACAAACTTCTTTTACATCTACACCAATAGTATCTTCGTCTACTATAATCATATCTGGTATATTTCTTAAAACAACATCTATTTCATCTGTTTTTATTGAAGTAAATTCATAATCTTTTTCTTTATGAAATAGCTCTTTTAAGATATTTAACGTTGTTTCTGTATTATCTATTATATAGATATCTCTCACGATTATTCTCCCTTCTTTTGTACAAACCTTAATATATATTATATATATACTAAAAAAAATATAATTTCAACATATTATTTAATATCTTTATCATCATATCTTTCGAATATTTTACTTAATCTATCTGATTTCATAGATGGGAACGCTTTTCTCATTCTTCTAGTTCTTTTTTCAATTAACTCTTTCAAATCTGATTTTCCTCTTTCAAGTCCACTCATTTTTAATGAAACTTTACTTATAAAAGAATCAATCTGAGTTTCGAATTGTTTTCTAACAAGTCTTTCTTTACGTTTTCTAATATATTTAATAACTTTAATTCTTTTTCTAACTTCTTCTTCAATCTCTTCAAACTTGCCAATTCTAATATTTGTTTTAATAATATTTACTGCGGTAATTATTGTATCTACTATTATATATGTACTTGATGTGACTAAGAATATTATCATATATAAAGCTGGGACTTTTGATGCTACATCATATATAAATGGATTTAAAACTAAAATAAATACACACCCAAGGACTCCCCAAAAGCATGAATTTAATAAACATACTCTCCCATTTATATTACAAAATTTATCTGAGTAATCCCAATATTTTGTTTTAAAAACTAATTCTAACAAAACTCCTACTATATATTCCCATATTGATAAAATAATAAAACTCACAATAAATAAAATTATTATATTATTTTTCAAAGATTCTAAGGCATAATACATTATTAAAGCACCATATCCATATATAGGGCAAAAAGGACCTATTAAAAATCCGCTATTTACTATTCTCTTTTGTAAAATTGATTTATAAAGAGATTCTAATATCCAGCCTATAAATGAATAAGTTACAAATATAAATATTATCTCTGTAATAAGGTTCATATTTTATCTCCTGCATAAATTATAATAATTTGTAGCGGACACAATTATGCCCGCTACAAAAGTATTTTCCTATATTAATTAAGTAATACTATCCGCCATAATTTACATATCCTTCAGCAGTTTCAGATTCTTCTCTTCCCTCTATCATAGTATATGCAGTAACTTTTATATCATTACGACCTTGTTTAGTTACTTGAACATATTCAGTATGTTCTGTTTGATTATCTGGAATATCAACAGTTCTTTGTTCACCATTTAAATCTATATCTATTTTAGTAAGTGGTGTTTGTGAAGTTACTTTTACTATTATTTGACTATAATCTGGTGTCGCAGAAAATGCAATTTCTGGTGCTGTATAAAATACTAAAGTTTTTGTCTGTCTTGCTTCATTATTTGAAGTATCAACTGCTGTTACTACTAAATCTGTTGGCTCTGCAAGCTCCACTTCAAAAGTAGTTGCAACTCTTTTTGGATTATCTTCTGATGGTGTAAGAGTTTCTTCTTCTCCATCACCTATTCTATAAGTTACATATTGAAGTGCTGTTTCATCTTCAGCAGATATTTCAACTGTCGTACCTTGGAATGTTATATCTATAGTAGGATTTATAACATCATTTCCCTCTTCACAACTAAAATTAAATGTTTTAGAAAATTTATTTCCACCGTTATTGGCTGGTTCAAAAACTTCTACAGTTAAGACATGATCTCCAGTTGGTATTCCAATATCTCCTATTGTCATACTAGTTTGATTATTTGTTGCTTTTTGAGTTGTACTTTCTAAATCATCCCATTTATATACTACTTTTTCAATAACTTTATTATGAATTACAGAAATAGTAACACTTGATGTTCCTTCTTCCTCTACTGCTGTTATTTCAGGTTCTGTTACAGGTTGCACTGCATTCATGCTATCTTTTATTTTACTGTTATTTGCAAAAGTATATGACCCAGTAGCAATTAATGAAACGCCAAAAATAATCATAATAACAGCAAATACTTTTATTATACTATTTATATCATTTGAATTAGATGGAGCCTTCTTTTTCTTTGGCCCACTATGATCTAATATCTGATTCAATTTATTATCACCTCGTCATCATTTGAAATAAATTATATCATATAGACAAATTAATGTAAATAAAAATAATAAGCAAAAAATAGACAAATAGAAAAAATCTATTTGCCTATATAATCACTTTATTAAATTCTAATTTTAGTACCAACCTTTTGAACATGAATGAATCCATGCTTTTGTTGGTGTACCATATCTTCCTTTGATATAGCTTAATCCCCAGTTAATTTGAGTTTTATAGTTTGTCATATAATCTGAACCATGTGAAGCCATTTTACTAGCCGGTAAAGCTTGTGGGATTCCGTGAGCACCTGATGATGAGTTATGAGCATTTGGATTCCATTTACTTTCTTTATTCCATAAAGAAACTAAACAATCAAAATCATAGTCTGACCATCCTAAAGCTTTACATCTTGCTTTTGCATAAGCTTGATATTCTGCTTTTGTACCTGTTGCTCTTATTGCTCCACTACCTCTGGCTGTCACTACTTTCTTTCTTACTTCTACAATCTTATCAACTGGTTTTTTAATAACTTTCTCAGAAATCTTTGTTCTTTCAATTTCTTTATCATTTTCATATTTTACTTTATAAGTAATTTCTTTAATTCCATTTTTACCTTTTTGAACAACTGTACTAGTTGTTTTATCACCTTTTTTTATACTAACTTCTTTTTTTACTGTTTCGTATGGAATTTTTTCTTGTTCTACAACTATCTTTTCAACTAATGTTGCATTCTCATCAATAATATCAGCTGAAACAATAGTAGCCTCTTCTTTTTGACTTTCTGCTATGTCCATATCATTTTTATTTTGAATTTTAATTACTTTTGCAGAATCAATATTTGAATCTAGTGAAGGTACTACTTCTTCATCTTCTAATATAACAATATTATTTTCTTTTAATATATCTGATACTTTTGATTTCGATGTTAATACTGAAAGCTCTGTGTTATCTGAAAATTGTATTGTAACTGTATTCATTCTAGTTACGCTAGCAAACACACCAGCTCCCATAAGTAAAATTATTACTATAGCTATAAAAACAATTCTTTTAATTATCCCTTTGGATAACGATTCTTCTGTTTTCATATATCCCTCCTTAAAGTGACATTTATATTATACCCTGTTATCTAAAAAATGTCAAATTTTCCAGTTTTTGAATACTATTTTTGCATGTCTTGATGGTGAAGGTTTTTAAATATATTTTACATAATTTATCTCATAGCTTATCCATATTTTATTCACTTATTTCAGTATTATTACAACTTTTTCAAAAATGTTTACATTATTTTATCAATATGTTATTATATCCATAAGTTAATTAGGAATATATAATAATTATAAAGGAGGGTATTATATGGCACTTATTATAGTAGTTGTTTTAATTGTGCTATTAATTGTCTATGTTGTTGCAGTATATAACTCTTTAGTAGCAGATAGAAATAAAGTAAAAAATGCATGGAGCCAAATTGATGTTGAACTTCAAAGAAGATTTGATTTAATTCCAAATCTAGTAGAATCAGTAAAAGGTTATATGGAACATGAAGAAAAAATATTATCAGAAGTAGCTGACCTTAGATCTTCTTGGGCAAGTGCTACAACTGTTGCTGAAAAATCTACATTAAATAATCAATTAACTGAAAGTTTAAAATCACTTATGGCTATTGCTGAAAATTATCCAGATCTAAAGGCAAATCAAAACTTTTTAGAATTACAAAATGAATTAGAAAATACAGAAAATAAAATTTCTTATTCAAGAAGAGATTATAATGACACAGTAACTAGATTTAATATTAAACTTGAAGCTTTTCCTTCAAATTTAGTTGCATCTGCTTTTAAATTTGAAAAAGAAGAGTTATTTGAAGTAAAAGATGATTCAGTAAGAGAAAATGTTAAAGTAAGTTTCTAAAAATAAAACAATAAAAGATAATAAAAATAAAGAAATAAGAAAAAGAAAATAAAAACTCTTAAAATACAAAAACCTATCTAACTATATAGTTAGATAGGTTTTTAATTGCTAATTAGTTATTATTTAATTATACTTATTCTACATTTATAAATGTACTTTAGTAATTATTTTTTGTTATTCTTTTTTCTGTTTTTTACAGATTTAATCTTTTCTACATCAACAACTTTTAATTTAATTGCAACTATACCACTTGCTAATACTACACATCCTAATGCAATCGCAATTAAGTACTCTATGTTGCTTTCAAAGATTGATTTACCAGTATAACCTGTAGGTTCAGTGAAAGTTACAAATTCTGCAGCATCTGTATCTCTTTCACCATTTAGACTATATTTAGTACCATTTTGTTCTACATCTTTTGCACCCTTATAATCTGTTAGTATTGTTCCATCATCTTCAGAATATCCTGTTGCTGCTGTAAACTCTCCTCTTGCTATTTCTGCGTTTCCTGGAACTGCTTCTGCATCTCTTCTACCTACTGTATTAGAATATACTAGAATTTCAGCTAAGTTATTAAATATTAAATCATTTGTTGATTCTTCTGATGTAGTAGTTACAGAAGTTACAATAGATATTTCACCAGTTGTAGCATCTCCAGAATCTTTTGCAGCTTCTGGAATTAAATCAGCTATCATTGATGGATTATATACTTCGCTATCTGTTACATAAATATTCTTTCTTGAATCTGTATCAAATATGTTTCCATATTCATCTGCTATAACTTTTGTTCCATCTTCAAGAGTTGTGTATACAGAATCTGCTAATAATTTATCTTCTTGTAATTTTTGTGTAGAAATATTAATCCATGATGAGTTACTCTTTCCATTTGTTGAAGAAGAATCGATAAGTGTATTTGTATCAACATAATCGATTAAGCTTTCAACTTTTGTTGTAACTATTTTATCTGTATCATGATTTTCATTTGTATAATAGTTAAGTCCTACATAATCGCCATACACAATGCCTTTACCTGATACATAATCTTCTTGCTCTTCAAGCATTTCAACTTCTGCTAAAATTTCTTCTTTTGCAGTAGTTGCATCATTAAAGTCTGCAAGTAATCCTGTCCAGTCTACTTCTGATTTATTAACTACTGTAATCTTATATTCTAATCTAATTGTTAAGTCTCTCATATATTCATTTTCCATATTGATATAACTGAAACCTTGCTCTGTATCTGTCTTTGGAACTCTTAATAATTTTGCAAGTTCGCTTGATACATCATAATCTATTGTTCCATCATCTTTGATAGAAACTGTCATTACTTCTGTATTTCCGCCTTCTTTATATAATCTTATCTTAGATAAATCTTTCTTAAGTTCAAATACAGTTTCAGATCTCTTCTCTAGTCCAAAATCAATATTTCCTACTGAATATGTGTATTCTTTAATTCCATCTACTAACTTCTCTGTACCATAATCTATGTAATCTTGTCTTTCAATTTCTAGATTTAATTTAGCTGTATTTGCAACCATTTGAGTATTTTTGATTAGTTCATCATGGTTTGCATTTTTATCATCTGCTGTCTCTAGTACTGTTCCTACTGGGTTAGAAATTTCTCTAGAATATGCTACAACTTTCATTCTTTGAAGTTCATAATCTCTTGCATCAGATACTCTAGCATTTGCTAAAGTTTCATCTTTTAGATCATGCCATTCATTATTTAATGTAGATTCTCCATCTTTATTTTTCATGCCTGTTTGATATGCTGTGTTTTTGTAATCTTGACCATTATATTCAACATTAGCTTCTTTATTACCATACTTAAATCTTACAACATAATTTCCAGCGACAAATCCTTTTAAGTCATATTTTCCATCTTCAGTTACATCTGTTGAATTATAACCTTCTTCTGCTACAGTTCCATCAAAAGCATCTGCTGGCCATAAGTATTCATACTCGATATCATCAATTACTATTTTTTCAATAAGTTCAACATCTATATTTGAGATACCTTTTTCATTTGAATCATATGTACCATTACCTACTTTTTGATCATATTTTAATCCTTTAGTTTCAGCATCTTCCCAAACTAAACCATTTATTTCTCTTCTTGTATTATATAGTTCAATATTAATTGCTGGAGCTGAATCTGTATCATCTTCATACCAAGCTTTTTCATTCTTATCAAAGTCTATATTATCTGGAGCAGAATCTTTATCAATTCTACCTGCAACAGATCCATCTTCATTATATGTAGAATAATTTGCAATTTCAGCAATATTATTCTTTTCACCAAGTAAGTTTGGTCTATCAGTTGAATCTTTATCTAAAAATCCTTCAGCATCTACTTCAAATGTTACAAATATCTCTACTC
>CALWZY010000064.1 GCA_944386155.1 uncultured Clostridia bacterium
TCTTCACCTGTTAATAACATTATCATTCTATCCACACCTGGTGCAATTCCTGCATGTGGTGGAGCTCCATATTGAAATGCATTAAATAATGCTGAAAATTTCTTATCTATTACTTCTTTACTATATCCAGCAATTTCAAATGCTTTTATCATTATTTCTGGATCATGATTTCTAACAGCCCCAGATGAAAGTTCAATACCATTACATACGATATCATATTGGTAAGCTAAAATATCTAGTGGTTCTTTAGTATTTAATGCTTCTAAACCTCCTTGAGGCATTGAAAATGGGTTATGCCCAAATTCAATTTTTCCATTATCTACTCTTTCGTACATAGGAAAATCAACTATCCAGCAGAATTTAAATACGTCTTCATCTATTAAACCTAATCTCTTTCCTAGTTCTTCTCTTATTTCTCCTGCAAGCTTATCTACAATACCTCTATGTTCTGCAATAAAGAATATTGCATCTCCTGCATTAGTGTTTGTTTTAACAAGCATCTCTTCTCTTTCTTTATCACCAATAAATTTAGCGATTGGTCCTTGAAGAGTTCTATCTTCATTTACTTTAAGCCATGCTAGTCCTTTTGCTTTACATTCATTTATTGCATAATCTGTCATTCCTTCAAATAAAGTTCTAGGCTCGCTTGCTCCACCTTTTACAGATATGATTCTTACTAATTTTCCATTAAATACTTTTAAATCTACTCTTTCAAAAATATCTGTAACATCTTGAATAATAAGTGGATTTCTCAAGTCTGGTTTATCAGTTCCATAAGTTAGCATTGCTTCTTTATAAGGAATTCTTGGGAATGGATATTCTGCAATTTTCTTATCTGAAAATTCTTTAAAAGTGTTATATAAAACTTCTTCCATCACTTCAAAAACATCTTCTTGGTTTGCAAAAGCCATTTCCATATCAAGCTGATAAAATTCTCCAGGAGATCTATCTGCTCTTGCATCTTCATCTCTAAAGCATGGTGCTATTTGAAAATATTTATCTATTCCTGAAACCATTAATAATTGTTTAAATTGTTGTGGTGCTTGTGGAAGTGCATAAAACTTTCCAGGATAAATTCTACTTGGAACTAGATAATCTCTTGCACCTTCTGGTGATGAACTTGTAAGTATTGGTGTTTGGACTTCTAAAAATCCTCTTTTTATCATTTCATTTCTTAAGAATTGAATAATTTTTGATCTTAAGATAATATTATCTCTACATTTTGGATTTCTTAAATCTAAATACCTATATTGTAGTCTTAGATCTTCTCTTACATCTCTACTTGATTCAATATCAAATGGTAATTTTTTTGTTCTTTTTCCTAGTATTTCATATTTTTCAATAAATAACTCAACTGTACCAGTTGCAATATTTTTGTTTACAGTCTCTTCATCTCTTAGTCTTACTATACCTTCAAAAGATACTGTTGATTCTACAGGAATTCTTGATACTTCATCAACTAATTTTTCATTTCCTGATGCAACTACTTGTGTAATTCCATATTGATCTCTTAAATCAATAAAAATTACTCCTCCTAAATCTCTTATAGTCTCTACCCATCCTGCAAGCTTAATTTTTTCTCCGACGTGTTTTTCTCTCAATTCTCCACACGTGTAAGTTCTGTACTCTTTCATTTTCATCTCTCTCCTTTTTATTTACTCGGGATAAAAACAAAAAAGCTTTCATCCCTATAAAAGGGACGAAAGCCAAACTTCCGCGGTACCACCCTAATTGGAAATAAATTCCCACTTTTTAAGGTTTGCTCCAATGTGTTTCATAATAGTATTATTTAAAACGCTTTCAGCCTATGGCGTTTATTCTCTAAAAAATAATATTTCTCTATTACTTTTCATCTTCATCGCAAAATTTATATTTATTAAAATAAAATAAATTAGCTAGTATTATTTTTCTAGCTAATTCAATATTTTAAACTATTTTTTCCATTCTGTCAAATTTTATACTAAAATTATACTAAACATCTAATAGATTATACTTAATTTCTAGTATTTTTTCATCTTCATCAACTTTTATATACATATTAAAATTCAATTTCTCATCTATTAATCCTTTAATAAAAAATCTATCTAATATTATGATATTTGATAATAATTTTTCTTTAGAAAGTAGCTCATTAATATCTATCCATTTTGAAGAATTCTCTTCAAAATCTCTTGGAATACCTTCGTAGTCCTTTGTTAAAAATATATCTAACATATAAATCCTATCTGGATATTCTACTTCCATTATACCTTTTTTTATTATTTTATCTTTAAATATATTAATTCCTGTTTCTTCTCTCATCTCTCTTATGCAAGTGTCAATACTAGTTTCATTTTCTTCTATTTTTCCACCAGGGATCTCATAATATCCTGCTTTTCTATTTTTCTCTTTGTATTTAGTGACTACTACTTTATTATCTTCTATTAAAAAACATCTTACTGCATGTCTTATTTTCTTTTCCATTAAAAAGCTCTCCTATTTTATTAATATGTATACCATAAACCTTGACTCTTAAGTTCATTTATTATTTGTTCATGTTCTTCATTTGTGTTTGAAAAATATATCTTACCATTTTTATCTGCAACAAAGAAAATCGCGTCTGTATCTGAAGGGTTTAATGTTGCCTCTATTGCAGATTCACTTACATTAGATATTGGTCCTACTGGAATCTTTCCTTCCATATTAGGTCCACGTGTATTATATGGATTTGCTGTATTTAATTCACTTTGTGTTAAATCTCTATCCCCCATATTTACTTTAAATGCATAATATGTTGTAACATCACTTTGAAGAGCCATTCCTCTTTCTATCCTATTTAAAAACACTTTAGCAATTCCTTTTCTATCTTCTGTACTAATTCCTTCATTTTCTACTACTGAAGCTAAACTTAAAAATTGATGAACAGTATATCCTTTTGATTTAATTTCAATTTGATATTCTGATAATACTTTATCTGTTTGATCTAACATTATTTTAATTATATCATCTATGCTTACATCAACACTCTCGAAAGTATAAGTATCAGGATATAAATAACCTTCTAATGGATAATATATATTATTATCTAAAATCTCATCTGTTAAAAACCAATACTCCTCTATTAAACCTTTTGCATATTCTTTATCCTCAAATACTTTCATAACATCTTCATATGAATTATTTGTATTTTCTGAAATAATTTTAGCAATATCTCTCATATTTTTTCCTTCTTGGAAAGTTACCTTTATTTCTTTTATTACTACATCTCCAGCTTGAAATTTTTTAACTATTTCTTCTACAGACATATTTTTATTTAATTCATATGTTCCTGCTTGCATATTATTTACTTCATTTAATTTACAATAAATTTTAAATACTAAATCATCTTTTATCAAATTATTTTCTTTTAAAGCTGATGCTATTCCTTCTGTTCCTTGTCCTGGCACAATATCAATTATAATACTTTGACTATTTCCTTCTTCGACTGGTTTTAAAGATAACTCATACCATGCAAATATAGAAATACCTCCTATTATAATTATCAAAAGTAGTAAAATAAATATTATTTTTAATACAGACTTTTTTCCTTTTTTAGCATTTTCTTCTGCTTCTCTTTTTTCTCTTCTACTCATATTTACCTCTTTTCTTTAATTTATTATTTATTTTGTTTTTTGTTATATGTAATTTTTTATTTCGTTTTTAATTTATTTTATGTAATTTTTAATGTTTATTACTTATTTTGCTATTCAACTTGATTTACAATTTTACTTAATATATTTTCATCTAAATTATCTTTTTTTACTACTATTAAAGAAATTCCGTAATCATTTAAATATGGTCTAAGTTCTGATAAAAATCTATAATAATTATCTTCATTTTCTATATTATCAAAGTCTACTTTTACACCTTTTAAACGCTTAGATATTGCTGTATCCATTATTCTTAATATAAAATCTTTTCTAGATTCATAATTAGAAGTTATCTCATCTATACTTTCATCTATATCTTTATTAGACAATACTGAAACATCTTCATCATTTTCTACTTTAATTTCATTAGATATGTCTAGATTTTCTCTTACTACTTTTTCATTAAACAATTTATTTGTTTTTACATATCCAACTAAACCGTCTCTTGATTGTACTTTAGTCCATTTATCACCTTTTGAAATGATAATAACTTCTTCTCCCTTTTTTAAACTTTCTATAGTTTTAGAAAATACTGTATCTTTATATTTTAGCTTATCTTTTTTATTCAAGTATGCGACTTTCTTTTCTTTATTTAGTGATTCTATATTTATAATATTAGTATCAATATGTTCTTTAATTTCTAAATTATATAATTCATCTATATCAGATAATGGAATATAATAAACACCATTTTTTTCTTCAACTTTACTATCTATTTTACTAGAAATATTATTAACTTCTATTTCATTACTATTTTCATTAAATTTAATTACTTTATTTTCTGAAATAGATATTATAACTTTTTCATTATCATCATTTTCTACATATGTATTTGTATCTAATAAATTATTTAAATCATCTACTGAAATATATAATGTTTTTTCTTTTATAAATGGTTCATATTTATATGTAACATTATTATTATTTATATATACTTTTAAATTATCACTATCTTTTATATAATTTGGTGCATATTTGAATATTAAGCATAATATGATTAACTCTAAAAGAACTATTATAATTCTTCTATATGTTCTGAAGAAACTTTCTTTATTTGAATTTTTATGTCTTGAACGTCTTTTATTCACCTTTATCCCTCTTTTACTTTTAACTTAAATTTCATCTTTATAAATAATTAATTTATAGCATTTTTTAATTATTATTTAATTTTTATTTTTATACATATATGTTATTTACTTTTTAAAGTATATCATAAAAGATGATTTTCACAAATATAATTTACTAAAATTATATTATTTCTTATAAAAGTGTTCGTAAATTGTCATATTTTTTCAAAAATCTCTTTATTTTAAGGGAATTTTATGGTATAATTATAGTGATTTTTGAATAAAGATAATCATTTCAATATATATAAATTTTTAGGAGGAAAAAATATGGGCGGATTTGTTGCATTTATAGTAATAATTGCTCTACTTGGATTTGTTGCATATCATACAATTAAAGTTGTTAGACAATCTGAAGTATATATTATAGAAAGGTTAGGTAAATTCCATAAAATTGCCGATGCTGGTCTTACAATAATTATTCCATTTATTGATAAAGTAAGATCTGTTGTAAGTTTAAAACAACAAACTATGGAAATCCCACCACAAAGTGTTATCACTTCTGATAACGTTACAATCACAATCGATACAGTTGTATTCTATAAGATCATAGAACCTGCAAAAGCAGTATATGAAATTCAATCTTTAAGAAAAGGTATAGAATATTTAGCAATTACAACAATTCGTGATATCGTTGGTAAAATGGAACTTGATGAAACATTTAGTTCTAGGGATATGATAAATGATAGATTAAGAATTATATTAAGCGAAGCTACTGATCAATGGGGATGTAAAGTAGACCGTGTTGAAATTAAAGATATCACTCCTCCAGCAGATATTAGAGATGCAATGGAGAAACAAATGAACGCAGAAAGAAATAAAAGAGCTTTAATTCTTGAAGCTGAAGGTAAAAGACAATCTGCAATTACTCTTGCTGAAGGTAGAAAAGAAGCTGCAATATTAGATGCTGAAGCTCAAAGAGAAGCTACAATTAAGAAGGCTACTGGTGAGGCAGATGCTATAAAACAAGTTGCTGAAGCTAAAGCAAAAGAAATTCAATTAGTATATGATGCTATCAAGGATTCAAATCCTGATGAAAAATTAGTTCAATTAAAATCACTCGAAGCACTTCAAGAAGTTGCTAAAGGTGATGCAAATAAAATATTTATACCATTTGAAGCAACATCAGCTTTAAGTAGTATAGGAGCATTAAAAGATGTTGTTACTGACAATGTAAAAAAATCAGCTAAATCAAAACATGCAAAGACATCAAATGTTCCTGATTCAACAGAAAATACTAATACAAATAATGTATCTAATAATGATGTTACAAATAATCAATAACATAGATTTTTGTAAAACTTTTAAGCACTAAAATAGATGTATTTAATTTTTTAAATACATCTATTTTTATTTGTTTTTTTATTTTTTACCTATATTTCTTTACTATATCTTTAATATTTTCCACTAAATAATTTATATCATCTATTGTATTATATTTTCCAAAAGTAGTTCTTAATGCAGATGACGCTATATTACTATTTTTAGTAGTAGCTAAGATTACATTTGATGGTTTAATCAAACCCGCACTACACGCAGAACCACTTGATGCACATATTCCTCTCTCATTTAATAATTCTACCATTTTTGCTCCTTTTATTCCTAGATATGAAATATTCGCATTTCCTGGTAGTCTTTTATCTAAACTACCATTAATATAAATATTCGGAACTTCATTTATAATTGATTTTATATATAAATCTCTTAAATATTTTATTTTTTCTGTATGACTTTCTATCTCATTGTTTGCCAAAGAAATAGCATACCCCATTCCTACTATTCCTGGGACATTTTCTGTACCAGATCTTTTCTCTTTTTCTTGATGTCCTCCATCTTGTTGTCTATTAAAGTTTACTCCGCTTCTTACATATAATGCCCCTACACCTTTTGGTCCATAAAACTTGTGAGCAGACATTGATAAGCTATCTATATTGCTTTTTCTTACATCTATTCTTATATTTCCTACTGCTTGAACACTATCAGTATGAAAAATAATATTTCTTTTTCTTGCAATCTCTCCTATTTTATCTACATCTTGAACTGTTCCTATTTCATTGTTTGCATACATTATAGATATCAATATAGTATTATTTTTTATTGCTTTTTCTAATTCATTTATATTAACAAAACCATTTTTATCAACATCTAAATACGTTACTTCAAATCCTTCTTTTTCAAGAGATTTGCATGTATTTATTACTGCTGGATGTTCAATCTTACTAGTAATTATATGATTTCCTTTAACTCTATTTGCTTTAGCAATTCCTTTTATTGCTAAATTATCACTTTCGCTACCACAACTAGTAAAATATATCTCTTCAGGATAGCAATTAATCGCATCTGCAATCTCTTTTCTTGCAAAGTTTATTGCATACTTACTAGACTTTCCTAAATCATATATAGATGAAGGATTTCCAAATTCTTTATTAAAATATGGTAACATCTTATTTACTACTCTTGTATCTACTGGTGTTGTTGCTGCATAATCAAAATATATCATAATCATTATTCCTTCCTAAATAAATATATGTTTCTTATATTATTAATTTATGAAATAAGATTTTAAATTGTGTATAAGCTTAAAAAAAGTTATTTAATTCAAAATCGTACTTTTTTGATATATGATCTAATATAAATTCTAATCTAGCAATAGAATCTAACGCTTGATTTATGTCATTTGATTCTACATAATTATATAATGAACTTATTTCTGTTCCTACTTTTTCTAATTCTTCATGTTCTATATAATAAGATAAAATGTTATTATCATCTTCCCATTTTCTTTTTATATTTTCAGCTTCTAATATTAATTTATTATCTCTACTTTCATTATTAATAATATTTTCTTTCATTTTATTTAAAGAATAATTCATATCATTTATTCTATTATCAGTTATATTACTAGTAAAAAAGTCTGATATAACAACTAGAAAAACAATTATTATAGATATAACAATTTCTTTTTTCATTCAATCTTTCCTCTCTTTTTAGAATTCATTTTTTCTTGAAAAAATATATTATTATCTCCATCAATCGTAACTATTAAAGCATCTTTTACTCTATATCCAAACTTATTAATTTGATTTTCTAACCATTTATAATCTTTTCCAATTTGATTTAAGTTATCTCTCATCACTACTCCATCTATTACTAGATCATAAGATATGCCTTGATATTCTTTTTCTAATTTCATATCTTCAATAGTAACATTTTGTTTTTCAGGTTTTAATATTACATTTACTTGCCCGCTAGTTTCTAATATAGCATATTCAACATCAGAAATATTTGTAATACCATTTCCTCTTAATCTTTCTTGAAGTTCATTAATTGTAAATCTCTCTTTTAATAAAACTTTTTCATCTATTCTCCCACGATATATCAAAATAGATGGTTTTCCACATAAAAATTCTCTTGCTTTTATACTTTTAATATTTGCATATGATATTACTAAATGAGCAAGTAAAAGTCCGAGTATTGGAATTATCCCGTGAGAAAGTGGTATTCCTGTATCTGCCATTGGTGTTGATGCTAAGTCTGCTATCACTATTGCAATAGTAAATTCAAAAGGTTGCATTTGGCCTATTTCTCTTTTTCCCATAATTCTCATAACTAATAATACTAAAGTATATAAAACAAGTGCTCTTGCAAAAATAATTAACATATCATTCCTTCTTTATAATAAATTTAATTTATTTTATTCTATTTAACTTTTCTAACTTAATTTATTTTTTATTTAAATTTATTTTTTAATTTTACTTATATTTTTTACTTATTTGTAAATAATATTCTTAAAATAATATT
>CALWZY010000065.1 GCA_944386155.1 uncultured Clostridia bacterium
CTGTTCCTTTAAATTCTTCAAATATTACATCATCCATTCTACTTCCAGTATCGACTAAAGCTGTAGCAAGGATTGTGAGACTTCCTGCATCTTCAGTATTTCTTGCTGCTCCTAAAAATCTTTTTGGCTTGTGAAGTGCACTTGGATCTAAACCTCCTGATAATGTCCTTCCAGAAGAAGGAATAACTAAGTTATAAGCTCTTGCAAGTCTGGTAATACTATCTAATAAAATTACTACATCTTTATTTTGTTCTGTAAGTCTTTTTGCTCTTTCTAAAACCATTTCAGCTACTTTAACATGATGTTCTGGAAGTTCATCAAAAGTTGAATATATTACATCTCCTTTTATACTTCTTTTCATATCTGTTACTTCTTCTGGACGCTCATCTATTAAAAGAACTATTAATTCAATATCTGGATGATTTGTAGTTATACTATTTGCAATTTGTTTTAAAATTGTTGTTTTACCAGCTTTAGGAGGTGCAACAATCAATCCTCTTTGTCCTTTTCCTATTGGACATAGTAAATCCATTAATCTCATAGTATATGAATTAGAAGCGGTTTCTAATCTAATTCTTTTATTTGGATATATAGGAATTAAATCATCAAAAGATTTTCTTTTCATACATTTTTCTGGATGATCATTATTTACTTCTATTACATATATTAAAGCAGGAAATTTCTCTCCTTCTTTAGGATTTCTTGTTATACCTTTAACATAATCTCCGGTATCTAATTTAAATCTTCTTATTTGTGTTGGTGATACATAAACATCTTTATTAGTTGATAGATAATTATCTCCTCTTAAAAATCCGAATCCGTCAGGCATAACTTCTAATATTCCTTCTGAAATTGTATCACCTTCGTTAGTGATTTTATAACCACTATCATCTTCATTATTTTGTAAATTATCCATTCTTTTTATTTCTTCATTATTAGAATCATCTTCTTTTAACATTTCAATTAATTCATTTTTCTTTAATTTAGATATATTTTTTAGTCCTTTATCTTTTGCAAGTTGTTTTAAGTCATTAATAGACATTTCTTCAAAATTCATATTATTAAGTGCCCCCTTTTTATTATATTTAATTAAATTAATATTTTATTTGTTGAAAGTTTATTAAGATAAAACTATATTTGAATTTTTTTGAAATAAAATTTTTTGAAATTAATATTTTTAGATTTAAAAAAATTCAGTAACTATATTTTACTACAGTTACTGACCAATATCAATATAAACTCTTTCATTTGGTAAAAACATATCAAGTCTATCTCTTGCAACTTGTTCTATATATTCTTCAGAATTAACATTATCTTTACGTTTATTTAAAGTATCTTGTTTCTTTTTAGCATCATCTATAAGTTCACTATAATATTGTTGTGATTCTGAATAATTATTTAATTTAGATTGTTGTGATATAAGTACAAATATTGCATAAAGTAATAGGCCAATAATTATTATATTTATATAAAATTTCTTTAAATCAAACTTTTTTTTCATAAGTATATCTCCAAATTTATTTTTGTACATTAATATTATACTACTTTTTTATAGTAAAATCCTTCTTTTTATGTGCTTTTTAACTTTTTTAATACATTTTTTCTTAAATTTCTATAATATTTTATCATAAAATCTAATATTTTACAAATAGGTACCTTAAATACATTAATTAATTTTCTAATTAATGTATTTATTAGTTTTAAAATAAAGGAACCAATTTTAATTACATATATACTAAATAGACTAATATAAATAAATACTCCAACAAAAATACCTAAAAATAAAAATATTCTTATATCTCCTGAATTAAATTTAAATATTGCTTGTAGTATAATTATTCCTGTTAACAGCCAAAACAGGATATCTTGCATATATATTAGCATATTAGAAAATTTATAAACTTTTCTAAATATACGAAATATATCAAATAAAAAAGATATTATTATCCCTACAATAACAAATATTATAAAAATTTGTGTTTGTTCTGCTATGCTCATTATTTAAATATCTTACTTATTAGATTTGACTGTTTCTTATCGAAATTATCTTTTGAATAATTTAAATTATTAATTTCTCCTTCTAAAATTACATCTCCTGATTCGACACTTAATTTAATTATTTTAAGATTTTCACCTTTGATTGTTAACATACCGAAGAGTAGTATCTAATATAATTATCTTATCATCGAAACTTAATACATCTCTAGTTCCAGTTATAGTAAGCTTTTCTTTATTTTCTAGTATTAAGTTTTGCATAATTGTTTTTTGACTATTCTTTTCTTCTATATTCATAATCTAACTCCTAATAATTTACGTTTTTACTATAAAATATTATATTCTTTTTTTATTTTTTTAGAACTATATTTATATATTATATATAGTGTATTTTAATAAATTATTTTATTTTAAAAATTAGAAGCGGAAAAAAGAGAACAAATAAATGTTCTCTTTTTAAAAATTTTTATTATTTTATTTATTCAATTTATCATAAAATTTTTTATGAATAGCATTTACAGCTTTATTAGAGTCTTCTCTATCTACTAAAACAGATATTTTAATTTCTGATGTGCTAATCATGTGCATATTTATATTATTTTCATATAGAGCTTCAAACATATCTGCTGCAACACCTGTTTTATTAGCAATTCCCACTCCTATAATAGATATTTTAGATAAGTTATCAAAATATCTTATTTCTCTAGCTCCTATTTCATTTATATGATCATTTAGTATTTTTACTGCATCTTCTAAATCACTTGTTTTTATACTAAATGATAGATTTTTATTTACATTTTCTCCAAATGATTGAACTATAACATCAACATTTATATCATTATCAGCTAAAAGTTTAAATACATTGTAAGTTCTACCAATTTTATTTTCTAATCCCATTACTGAAATTCTTGCAATATGATCATCTTTTGTAACACCACTTATAGTTAAATCTTCCATATAACTATCTGTTACTACAGTTCCATCACTTTGCTCTTCAAATGTTGACTTAACTATTATAGGTAAATTATACTTCTTCCCTATTTCAACGCATCTATTATGAAGAACTTTTGCTCCCATACTAGAAAGTTCAAGCATCTCGTCATAAGATACTTTTTCTAATTTTTTTACATCTTCTACTATTCTAGGATCAGATGAAAATACCCCATCTACATCAGTAAATATTTCGCACTTATCAGCTTTTAAAGCAGCTGCAACAGCTACTGCCGTAGTGTCTGACCCTCCTCTACCGAAAGTAGTAATATTTAATTTTTCATCAATACCTTGGAAACCAGCTATTATTACAATATATTTTTCTTCGAATAAGTCTAAGATTGTTTTTGTGTTTACATATTTTATTTTAGCATTTCCAAATTCACTAGTTGTTATTATAGGAATTTGCCATCCTGCAAGAGAAATAGCTTTATATCCTAATTCTTGAAGAGTCATTGCAAGTTTTGCAATAGTAATTTGCTCTCCAGTTGATACTAAAACATCATGTTCTCTTTTGTTAGGTTTTTTAGTAATCTCCTTTTCTTCTGATATTAATCTGTCTGTTGTTTTTCCTTGTGCTGAAACAACAACTGCTACGTTATTTCCTTCGTTATATTCTTTAATGATATGTTTGCAGACTTTTAATAGTTTTTCTGCATCTGCTACAGAACTTCCTCCAAATTTTTGTACTACTATGCCCATAGCTTGGCACCTTCTTTTAAATTTTGTATAAGCAAGTTTAAATATAAATCCTGCTAACTTAATATAGTATATTATATTAAAAAAATATATAATATGCTATCCTTAAATATATTATCATTTTTTTAAAATTATTGCAAATAATATATAGTAATTAAATTATATTATTTAAAATAAAAAATAAGCACTAGTTTTTAAACTAGTGCAATAAATTTTATTTTTATTAATATCTTGGGCATTCATCGTTTTTTGAAATAGGACATCCTTTATAATCGCAATATCCACCTTTGCAATTTGGATCGAACCATTTACAAGAACCTCTTTCATCTCCACATCTTACTGCCATATTTAACACCTCCGTTTTTATTAAATACAATTATATTATAGCACTTTTAATATAATACGTCAATTTACTGATTATTTGTTTTATTGAATTTTAGATATGCATTTATAAATTCATCAATATCCCCATTCATTACAGCTTCAACATTTCCAGTTTCGTAATTAGTTCTATGATCTTTAACTAAAGTGTATGGGCAAAATACATAAGATCTTATTTGACTTCCCCATGCAATATCTTTTTGCTCTCCTTTTAAATCTTCAATTTTATCTTTTTGTTCTTTTTCTTTTAAAGCAAGAAGTTTTGATTTTAACATTTTCATAGCAGTCTCTTTATTCTGAAGCTGTGATCTTTCGGCTTGTGATGCAGCAACAATGTTCGTAGGAATATGTGTTATTCTAACAGCAGATGATGTTTTATTTACATGCTGTCCTCCTGCACCTGAAGCTCTATATGTATCTATTCTCAAATCATCTGGATTAATTTCTATATCCATATCATCTGATATTTCAGGTAATACTTCTACTGAAGCAAACGAAGTATGCCTTCTTCCACCACTATCAAACGGAGAAATTCTAACTAATCTATGTACACCCTTTTCTGATTTTAAATAACCATATGCATATTCACCAATAATTTCAAAAGTTACACTCTTAAGTCCTGCTTCATCACCTTCTAGGTAATCGACTTCTTTAACTTCAAAGTTATTTTTAGTAGCCCATCTTGAATACATTCTATATAACATTTCAGCCCAGTCTTGTGATTCTGTTCCCCCTGCTCCTGGATGAATTGTAATTATGGCATTATTAGTATCATATTTATTAGATAAAAATGTTTCAAGCTCTAATTTATCTACCTTACTTATTAAATCTTTTGTTGAAATTAATATATCTTTTTTTAAATCCTCATCGAATTCATCTAATAGTAGTTTATTAAGGTCA
The DNA here is from genome assembly GCA_944386155.1 of uncultured Clostridia bacterium. Classification (GTDB taxonomy): domain Bacteria; phylum Bacillota; class Clostridia; order TANB77; family CAG-508; genus UMGS1994. The sequence continues at coordinate 4,966 of CALWZY010000065.1, forward strand.
TATGCGTCATAAACCTCTTTTTTTATTTTATCAAAGTTATTTACTTTATCTTTTAATTTTTTTATCTTAAAAAGGATTTTAGAGGAAACATTATTATCATTCCAAAAATTTTGATCTAGTGTTTCTTTTTCTAATTTTAAAAGTTCTTCTTTTTCGTTTTCAATGTCAAAGAGACTCACCTATTTCTTTTAATTTAGCCTTTAGACTTTCTAATTCTTTTATATTATCTTCAAGCTCTAACATATTCTCACACTCCTAAAATTTTTATAAATTATATAATACTTTTATATATTATTCAATCTCTTCCTTATCATAGTTAATTAATGTTTTATTTTTCTTTTTCTATTTTTTTATCATTTTGGTTACATAATTTAATAATTCCATGCATGTCAACTCTTTATGTTTATTAGTTTTCTAGAAAATTATTTACTTCTTCTATCCTCTGCTCTACTGTTTTATTAGACGGACCTCCGATAAGATTTCTATTTTTTATACAGTTTTCTAATTTTATTGCATCATAAATATCTTTTTCAAATGTTTTATCTATATTTTTATATTCATCTAATGTCAAATCTTCTAAAGTTTTATTCTTTTCTATACAATAAGCTACTAAATTCCCTACTATCTTATATGCTTTTCTAAAAGGGATTTGTTTTTTTGTTAGATAATCAGCACAGTCAGTAGCATTAATAAAGCCTTTGTTTGCAGCTTTTCTCATATTTTCTTTAATTACTTTAAAAGTATCTATCATAGGAATTATTGTAGATATACATATTTTTACTGTATCTATACTATCAAATATTCCTTCTTTATCTTCTTGCATATCTTTGTTATAAGCTAGCGGAAGCCCTTTCATTGTAACTAATATTTGAACTAAATTTCCATATACTCTTCCTGTTTTCCCTCTAATTAACTCTGCAATATCTGGATTTTTCTTTTGAGGCATTATTGATGATCCTGTAGAAAAAGCATCATCTAATTCTATAAACTTAAATTCCCATGAGCACCACATAATAATTTCTTCACTAATTCTTGATAAGTGCATCATTATAATTGAAATATCAGATGAAAGTTCTATTATATGATCTCTGTCAGAAACTCCATCTAAACTATTTTTTGTCACTTCTCTAAATCCTAGTAAATCTTTTACCATATCTCTATCTATATCATAACTAGTTCCAGCTAAAGCAGAGCTTCCAAGAGGCATTATGTCACATCTTTTTAATGTATCTTTTAATCTATCAATATCACGCATAAACATTTCTACATAAGCCATTAGGTGATGAGCAAATGTTATTGGTTGTGCTCTTTGAAGGTGAGTATAGCCAGGCATAATAGTATCTAAATTTTGTTTTGCTTTATCTACTAAAATTTTTATTAATTGTTTTAATAATTTGATTATTTCTTCTATTTCTTTTTTTAGATACATTTTAATATCTAATGCTACTTGATCATTTCTACTTCTTGCTGTATGCAATCTTTTTCCTGCATCTCCTATTCTCTTTGTAAGTTCTGATTCAATAAACATATGAATATCTTCTGCATCTTTATCAATTTCTAGCTTTCCATTTTCTAAATCATTCAATATATTATTTAACTCGTCTACTATTTTTTTTGAATCTTCTTTGCTTATTATATTTTTATTACCAAGCATCGTACTATGAGCAATACTTCCTAAAATATCTTCTTTATATAATCTACTATCAAATTTTATAGATGAATTAAAATCATTTGTTTTTGAATCTAATTCTTTTTTAAATCTACCTTCCCATAAAACCATTTTTAGCCTCCTTACTTTTTTAAATTATTTTTCTTTAACATATTAGCTCTTACTTTTGTTTCAAGACAATATAAATTAGTAAATCCTTCTGAATCTTTTTGATCATAATAACTATCTTCTCCAAATGATGCAATTTGCTTTGAGTGAAGAGAATATTTACTTGAAACTCCTGCTGGAATTATATTTCCTTTATATAAAATTAAACTTACTTCACCAGTCACAAACTCTTGTGTTTTATTTACAAAACAAGATAAAGCTTCTCTTAAAGGAGTATCCCATTTAGCATCATATAATAATTCACCAAATTTACTTGAGATATGTTCTTTAAAATGCATAGTATCTTTATCTAAGCAAATAGATTCTAATATTCCATGAGCTTTATATATAATTGTCCCACCTGGTGTTTCATATACACCTCTTGATTTCATGCCAACTAATCTATTTTCAACAATATCTATTATTCCTATTCCATTTTCACCACCAATATAGTTTAATTCTTCTATAATATTTAATAAACTCATCTTTTTGCCGTCTATCGCTATAGGTAAACCTTTTTCAAAAGATAATGTAATTTTCTTCTCTTTATCATTTGCTTTCATAGGAGTTTTTCCAAGTTCTAAAATCTTATCATAATTTGGCATGTTTTCTGGATCTTCTAAGTCTAACCCTTCATGAGATAAATGCCAAACATTTTTATCTTTAGAATAATTTGTTTCTCTTTTTATTTTTAGAGGTATCTTATGCTTTTCTGCATAATCTATTTCTTTTTCTCTACTGTTTAATTCCCAATATCTCCAAGGAACAATTACATCTATATTTGGATCTACAGCTTTAATTCCAAGTTCAAATCTTACTTGATCATTTCCTTTACCTGTACATCCATGACAAATTGCATCAGCATTTTCTTTTTTTACAATCTCAGCTAATTTTTTAGCAATTAAAGGTCTTGAAAAAGGAGTTCCTAGTAAATAATTACCTTCATATTTTGCTCCAGCTTTAATTGCTTCTGCTATATAATCATTTACTAATTCTTCTTTTAAATCCAAAATATAAACTTTAGATGCTCCTGTTTTAATTGCTTTTTCTTCTAATCCTTCAAGTTCATCTTCACCTTGCCCTACATTTCCTGCAACAGCTATTACTTCACAATTGTTATAATGTTCCTTAAGCCATGGTATCATTACTGAAGTATCTAATCCTCCTGAATATGCTAAAACTATTTTTTTATAATTCATCTTTTATTCCTCCTAAACTAATTAATATTTTAAATATTTTATTTATTTTTTAAAACATCTGTCTTCGTTTAGGCCATCCACTATAATAAAATTTTTTGTATTTTGTAACATGTTTCAAATTAATCATCCTTTCATTAGTAAATTAATTAGTTTTAATTTAAAATTTAATTAAATTGTATTAATAAAATCAGTTTTAGTTTTTAAAATAAAAAAATAAGCGTCTCTTTAAATCCAGAGACGCTTAAAAATCGTGGTACCACTCTAGTTGCAAATAGATAATTTCAAAATTTAATAAATATTTGCCACTCATTCCTTTAACGCAGGACCTACGAATTGTTATACTCTAAAATATATTTCCAACAATCACTCATGAGTTCTTTTCATTATATTACTTGAATACTAGACTTCCACTCTGTTCTAGCTCGCTATAATCTTATAATACATTACTCTCTCAATCAACGATTTATAATATTTAAAATTATTACACTACTATTTTAACATGTAGTTTCACTTATGTCAACTTT
>CALWZY010000066.1 GCA_944386155.1 uncultured Clostridia bacterium
CTTATACCTACTGTAGTATGGGAGAATTATAGCATTATTTATTATTTACCAGAATTTTATCCAAAACTTAGATTCTCCTATGGAATACTTGGAACTGTTATTGCTGTTATTTGCATTACAGGATCAACTGTCCATAGTGCATATAAAGAACTAAAAGATGAACCAAGTAGTCTTATGAGACCTAAATCTCCTAAAATGGGTAAGAAAGTTATTTTGGAGAAGATACCTTTTATATGGAAAAGATTAAATTTTTCATCTAAAACAACAGTTAGAAATGTTTTTAGATATAAGAAAAGAGCTTTAATGACTATTATTGGTATTTCAGGATGTACAGCTTTAATTCTTGCTGGTTTTGGACTTAGAGATTCAATTAAAGATATCGCGGAATATCAGTATGGTAGAGTGTTTGAATATGACTTAGTTGTTTCTTTAAATAAAGAAGATGAAGAACTAGTAAACTTAGTAAAAAATAGTGATATCGTTGAAAGTGTTTCATTAACAGATTCTTTATCTGGCAGTATTTCGGCTGAGGGAATAAAAAGAGATACAAGTATAATAGTTGTTGAGAATACAGAAGATTTTAAAAATGTTGCAAATTTAAGAGATATAGATTCTGGAAATATTATTGATCTTTCAAATGAAGGTGTTTTAATAAGTGATAAACTCGCGTCTTTACTTGAAATTGAAAAAGGTGAAAATATTACACTTACTGATTCTGACAATAATGAGTTTGAATATAAAGTATTAGGAATAGTCGAAAATTATATAGGTCATTATGTTTACATTAACAAAGATTTATATGAATCTAAAGAAAATGATTTCAATATAAATACTCTTTTTATAAAATACAAAGAAGGAAATAATGATAATGAAGCATTTGAAGAAATGTTATTAGATGACAATAGTGTAACTTCTATTACAGTTGTTGAAAACTCATTAGAGCATGTAAGAGATTTATTAAAATCATTAGATTTAGTAGTAATGATACTTATTGTATCTTCTGCATTACTTGCATTTGTAGTTTTATATAATCTAGCAAATGTTAATATTAGTGAAAGAGTAAGGGAAATTGCTACACTTAAAGTTTTAGGATTTTATGATAAAGAAGTAGATAATTATATAAATAGAGAAAGTATAATATTAACTTGTATTGGTATTGCAATAGGACTTATTGCAGGAGTATTTTTAACAGGTTTTGTTATATCTACTTGTGAAACTGAAAATATGAGATTTGCAAGAAATATATTATTACATAGCTATATTTACTCTATATTGATTACTTCTGTATTTTCTATTATAGTTAATTTTGCTACTCATTTTGTACTAAAGAAAATAAATATGGTTGAAAGTTTAAAAAGCATAGAATAGTAGTAAAATTTAAGATAATATGTTATAATACATATCATAAATCTTAAGGAGGATTTTATGACTAATTATGGATATTTATTTGTGGGCTTAGTTTTAGGTATAGCTCTATCTATTTATTTTTATATAAATAGAGAAGAAAAAATTGAAAAAGAAATTGAACTAAATAAAAAAATATTTTCTACTAAACTTTTAGATTCTGCATTAGATAAAGCAGTTTTTAAAATGAAACAATCTATATCAGAAAAAAGTAGGGAACTTAGTGAAGATGAGAAAAATGAAATTATATTTGATTGCTTAAATAGACAAAAAAATATAATGGATGAAAAAAGTAATATGAATGAAAATATTTAAAAATAAAGCATACAAAGATTATAAACTAATAATTTTTGTATGCTTTTATATTTTCCTTTTATAAATAAAATATTTGTTATTTAAGTTTATTTTAATTAAATTGTAGAATAATAATATATAGATTTAAAAAATTTCTTTTTTTGTTGAAAGAAGTATATATTTTATGATATATTTATATAATAAATAATGTTTTAAAAAGGAGTTTATTTTATGAATAAGGATGAAAAAATCGAAGCAAAATTAAGAGAAAAAAATAGAAAAGAAAAAGAAAAACTTGATAGACAAAGACAAAAAGATTTAATTAGAGAAGAAAAAGAGAGAAGACGTAATTCTTTTGGATACAAGTTTAAGACTTTTATATATACTATTATTTTTGCTATTATTTTAATTGTAATCGCTTTTTTTGGTCTTAAATATTATTTAAATGATAAACTTGATAAATTATATAATGAAGAAATGTCTTATTATTTAGATGAAGGTAAAAACTTATTAAATGATAAAAAATTTGAAGATTCTATAAATATGTTTAAAAAAGTTGAAAAAGAATCTTCATTATATGATGAAGCACAAAAAATGATTAATGAAGCAATGGATAAATATCTAGAAGAATATAATCAAATAGCTGATATTTATATTTCAGAGGGAAATTACGAAAGAGCAATAGATCTATATGAATCATTACCAGAAGAGATGAAAGATTCTTCTGAAGTAAAAGAAGCTATTGCAAATGTAGAACTTGCAAAAATACAAGATAAAATAAAAGAAATAACTAATTCATATGATGTTTTAGTTTCTATAAGTGACGAACTTAATTCTAATGTGAGTGATACTGCAAAAAATAAAATTTATGAATTTTTAAATGAAAAAATAAATTCTTATAATGATGAAGTAAAATCTAAAGTAAACTCAGATAATTATGATGAGTATTCTAAAGATATACAAGAATTAATTAAATTATATCCAGAAAGCAAAACTTTAAGTGATTTATTAATATTTGTTAATTCTTTTAAACCACAAAGTCTTTTATCACTAAATTATGAATTAGAAAATAAAGTTATAGAAATATCTGATGATAAAAGTTCTGTAACTGATAATAAAAATGAAAAATATACTAATTATATTTTAGTCAATGCTTCAGATAATTTATCTGAAAATGAAATAACATGGAATTTAAATGGAGAGTATTCTAGACTTACTGGAAAAATATGTTTAAATAGTAAAATTAAAAAAATTACTTCAAAAGGAATTAAGGTTACAGTATTTGGAGATGATAAAGTTCTATACAAATCTAAAAGAGTAAAGAAAGATACTGATCCTTTTACATTTGATATTGATATTTCAAATGTAAAAACATTAAAAGTTGTTTTAGAAAGTGATAAAGGAATATCATATTTTATTGCAAATCCACTAATTAGTAAGTAATCTAGATTTTATAAGTATATATTAAATAAAGAGTAAATATTTTTTATTTACTCTTTATTTTAGAACTTCAAGATAAACATAAAAAGTTGACATGCAGGGCGTTATTTTTTTATGTTAATGGTTAGCTTAAAATATATTCTATTTATACTATTATATTAAGCTTTTTTTAAGGTAAAAGTTTTATAATATTAATGATTATAAAAAAATAAAGTTATTGTTAAGAAAATTAATCAATGATATAATTAAAAAAATTAGGAGAAATTATTATGAAAGTTTTAATAGTTGAAGATGATAAAATCCTTTCAAACACAATTAAACAATGTTTAGAATCTAAATTTGATATTGAACAAGCATATGATGGATATGATGGATTTGTTTTTGCAAAAGGAAATATTTATGATGCTATTATTCTAGATTTAATGCTTCCAGAAATGAATGGCTATGAAGTTTTGCAAAAATTAAGAGCTAATAGTGTTTTAACTCCTGTATTAATTTTAACTGCAAAAGATTCTTTAAATGATAAAGTTAAAGGTTTATCTTTAGGTGCTGATGATTATTTAGTTAAACCATTTGAAAGAGAAGAACTTATAGCTAGAGTTGAAGCATTAATAAGAAGAAATAATTCTTTTTTTACAAATGATATATTAGAATTTAAAGATTTAAAATTAAATACTAAATCTAGAAAAGTTGAAATTAATGGAAAAGAAATAATACTTCAAGGTAAACAATTTGATTTACTTGAATATTTATTAAAATCAAAAGATACAATTATTACGAAAGAACAAATATTTGATAGAATCTGGGGATTTAATTCAGATACTTCTACTAATGTAATAGAAGTTTATGCAAGTGGACTTAGAAAAGAATTAAAAAAATATGGTTATGATAAATATATTAAAACATTAAGAGGCGTTGGCTATATTTTATCTGAATAAAAAGTTTAAATATTAGGATGAAAAAATATGAATGAAAGAAAAAAGATTACAATTGATTTATTAAAAAGTACATTTTCTAATTTTATAGTTTATGCAATTATATTTACTTTATTTGCTGCTCTATTATATATTCAAGTTAACTATTATTTATATAGAAATGCTGATGCTGATTTATCTAAAGCTAAAGTAGAGTGGAATGCCAAAAAGGAAAAAGATGATAAAGAAACATTATTAAATAATAATTTATTAAGTTCTAATTCATCATTACTTGGTATTTCAAATTTAAGAATTATTGCTATAGAAAGAGCTGAAAACGGTGATGTTAGTGCTAATTCACTAATCAATTCTTCATATCTTGAATATTTTGCTGATTTAAATTTTAATGAAGAAAATTTAAATCAAGTATATGAAGTTTCTGTTAATGATAAATATTTTTACAGAGCTATTAATGCTAAATATACTTCAAAGTATACAGGTGAGACGACTTATGTTCAATTACTTATTAATATAAATTCTGAAAAAGAAATGATGAAGATATTTTCTAATACATTAGTAATTGGATTTTCTATTATAATTATTTTAATACTTTTACTAACTTATATCTTAACTAGAAAAGCTATGGATCCAATTATTAAAAATTATGAAAAGCAAGTTGAGTTTGTTCAAAACGCTTCGCATGAATTAAGGACACCGCTTACAATTATACAAGCAAAGCAAGAAATGCTTCTTCAATCTCCAAATAGTAAGATTATAGATAAATCTGAAGAAATAGCTATGACTTTAAACGAAACTAGAAGAATAAAAAAACTATTAAAAGAATTAATGGATCTTGCAAGAGCTGATTCATTAAAAGAAACTATTAATAAATCAAAACAAGATTTAAATAAATTAATTCATGATGTTGCAATTCCATACAGAGAAATGTCTGAAATGCAGAAAAAGTCATTTAAGCTTGATTTAAATGCTGTTAAGGAATGTGAAGTTGATCCTAATAAAATAAAACAACTAATGGTTATTTTAATGGATAATGCTTTAAAATATACTGAAGAAGGAGACTCAATTACTATTTCTACTAGAAATAAAGACGATAAATTTTTCATTGAAGTAAAAGATACTGGAATTGGGATTAGTGATGAAGGTATTAAACATGCTTTTGAAAGATTTTATAGGGAAGATAAAGCTCGTACACGTGAAAAAGGTGGATCAGGATTAGGACTTTCGATTGCTCAGACTATAGTAAAACAACATGGAGGAAGTATTAAAATCGAACATAATAATCCAAAAGGAACAATAATAATCGTAAGATTTTAATTTTATAAATTATTTATATTAAAAAGTATATTATTAATTTAATAATATACTTTTTGTTATTTTTTAGTACTTTTTTGTTTGACTTTAATCTATAATATTAATATAATGTAATATATAATTTTCTATATATACAGGAGAAAACATGATAGAAGATTCTGAAAATTTTGCAGGAAAAAATAATAAAAAGATTTTAATTATAGTATTTGCTATAGTTACTATAATTCTTATTGTAGTAGCTTATTTAGCAGTTTCTTTTTTTGTGAAGGAAAATAATGATAATAATATAAAATCTAATATTTATATAGCTGGAATTGATGTATCAGGATTAAGTAAAAATGAAGCTAAAACAAAATTGAATGAGAAATTTAATATTTCAGAAAATGAATTTATTAATTTAAAATATAAAAATGATACTTATTGTATTTCTTTAACTCAAATTAATCCTAAATTCGAAATTGATAAAGCAGTTGATGAAGCTTATAACATTTGTAGGGATGGAAACATCATTTCAAATGGAATTAATTCATATAAAAGAAAGAAAAGTTTACCAATCAATATAGAAATCGATTTTACATATAATGAATTATCTCTTATTAATGCTTTAAAAGATATCTCAACTAAACTTCCAGAACAAGTGATTCAATCTAGTTATTATATAGAAGGACATTCTCTTATAATTACTTCTGGTCAAGTTGGAGCAGCTGTTGAAATAGATGAAATGAAGGAGATAATAATAAATGGTATAATGGATTGTTCTTTTAGAAATACATCTTATAATATTGTTACTTATAATGAATATCCAGATCCTATAGATGTAGATAAAATTCATAGTGAAGTTTATCAAGAGGTAAAAGATGCATATTATACAACTAATCCTAGAATGGTTTATGCAGAAGTACAAGGAATTGATTTTGAAGATTCTGTTGAAGAAGTAAAAAATCAGATTGCTTCTGAGCAAAAGGATGAATATGAAGTACCTTTAAAAGTTACTAATCCAAAAGTTACAACAGAGGATTTAGGTACCGAAGCTTTCCCTAATATACTGGGTTCTTTCAGTACTAATTATGCTACAAGTAATAGAGACAGAACTACAAATTTAAGATTAGCTGCTAAAAAGATAAATGGAACAGTACTTATGCCAGGAGAAACATTTTCATATAATAAAGTTGTAGGAGAAAGGACTATAGAAGCGGGATATAAAGAAGCTGCAATATATTCTAATGGTGAGGTTACAAATGGATTAGGTGGAGGAATATGTCAAATTACTTCAACTTTATATAATGCAGTATTATATGCAAATCTAGAGATTGTTCAAAGACAAAATCACACTTTTGTACCTTCTTATGTTAAAGGTGGAAGAGATGCCACTGTTGTATATGGTTCTATTGATTTTAAGTTTAAAAATGATAGAGATTATCCTATTAAAATATATGCATCAGTAAGTGGTGGAGTTGCTAAGATTACTATTAGAGGACTTAAAACAGAAAATGATTATGAAGTTAAGTTAACTTCTAGAAAAGTTGATACAAATTATTATGGCGGTAATAGTTATTCAGTATATAAAGCTTATAAGCAATTATACAAAAATGGAAAATTAGTAGATACAGAATTATTATCTACTGATACATATAAAAATCATTAGGGAGTTATTTATGAGAATTAGAAGAAGAAAATGGGCAAAGCAAGAGTTAGAAGAAGCTAAATTTTATATAGATGATCCTACATGTTTTAAAGGAAAATGGCATAATATATTTCAAAATAAGAATGATAAGATTTATCTCGAGCTTGGGTGTGGCAAAGGTACTTTTATTGCAACACTAGCTTCTAATCATCCAGAGATTAATTTTATTGCTTGTGATATGATAGAAGCAATGCTTGGCCTTTCTAAAAGAAATATAGAAGAAAAATATTTGGAAAAAAATATACCAATTAATAATCTTTATTTAATAAGAATGAATGCAGAAAGAATTTTAGATGTATTTTCAACTGAAGATAAAGTAGATAGGATTTATATCAATTTTTGTAATCCTTGGCCTAGAGGAAAACATAAAAAAAGAAGACTTACTCATACAAGACAATTGGAAAATTACAAAACTTTTTTATCTTCTAAAGGTGAGATTTATTTTAAAACAGATAATGATGAACTATTTGAAGAAAGCATTACATATTTTGAAGAATCTGGTTTCGAGATTGTTACTAAAACATTTGATTTAAAAAATAATTTAATTTTTGAAGATATAGAAACAGAACATGAGAAAATGTATTCTGAACAAAATATTAAAATTAAAGCTTTAATTGCTAGATTAAAGATATAAGTTTGGTATTTAAAAAAGATTATTTTCAAATAATTTTTAAAATTAATTTGTTTTTAAGTTTTATTTAATAAATAATATATAAAATTTTACATAAGAAAATAAAAGGAGGAGAAAGCTTTGATAGAAGTTAAGAATTTGACAAAAAAATATGGATCTTTTGAAGCTGTAAAAGACATCTCTTTTTCTATTGATAAAGGAGAAATTGTTGGCTTTTTAGGTCCAAATGGTGCTGGTAAATCTACTACTATGAATATGATTACTGGATTTATCGAGCCTACTGAAGGAAGTATAATTGTAGACGGCTATGATATTGAAAAAAAGCCAAATAAAGTAAAAGGGAAAATAGGATATATGCCTGAAAATGTTCCTTTATACAAAGAACTTACAGTTAGAGAGTTTATTAATTATATGGCAGATTTAAGAGGAATTAAAAAATCTGAAAAAAAAGAAAAAATTAATAAAGTTATTGATGAAACTGGAATTAAAGCTGTTCAAAATAAATTAATTTCTAACATATCAAGAGGGTATAGACAAAGAGTTAGTCTTGCTGGAGCTTTAGTTGGAAATCCTGAAATATTGATTTTAGATGAACCAACTGTTGGAC
>CALWZY010000067.1 GCA_944386155.1 uncultured Clostridia bacterium
TTACATGATATTGATTTTGAATTATATCCAGATGAACATTGCAAAAAATGTGTTGAACTTCTAAAAGAAAATGGTATAGATGATGATATGATTAGATCAATATGTAGTCATGGATATGGTATATGTTCAGATGTAGAGCCTACTAAAAATATGGAGAAAATATTATTTGCAACAGATGAACTTACAGGACTAATATGGGCTGCTGCTAAAATGAGACCTTCTAAAAGTACAAAAGATATGGAAGTTTCAAGTTTGAAAAAGAAATTTAAGGATAAAAAATTTGCAGCAGGATGTTCAAGAGATACTATAAGTAAAGGAGCAGAAATGCTAGGATGGACTTTAGAAGAATTATTTGAAAAGACTATTTTGGCAATGAGAGAAGATGAGGATAAAATAAATGAATATATGACTAAAAAATATTAATGGAAAATATTGCAAAAAAAAACGCATGTTGATATAATTACTATATGAAAAGGGGAGTGATTTTGTATGGAATCAAAGGAAAAAATTATTAAGCTAATTTTAATAATTCTCTTAATTTGTATAGTAATTTTTGTTTTAAATGTAGTGCGTAAAGCAATAATTATTAGAAGTATTTCAAAAGAATACAAAGAAAATTATGCAAGTATAACAAATTTCTATGAAAGGATTAAAGATGAATATTTTGTAACAGAAATTTGGAGAAAAGATAATAGAGCAATCATTAAAAAAACATATGAAAATAAAGATAAAATAGAAAAGGATATAGAAATTACTTATATAGATGAAGATTATAAATACGTGTTTAAAGATGATAAAGTTACAAAATTAAATAAAGAAGAAGCAGATCTTCCAGTGCTTACACATGCGATTTTTGATGTACCAAATTTTTCACAAGCTTTATTTGCATCATTAATGTATGACGTTTCTTCTGAAAAAATATATGGTGAAGACTGTTATTATATAGATTGTGATACGACAAGTCTTTTATATAATATGATAAACTTTAGAAAAGACAATATTACAGATCAATCTTTTGTAAATAAGGATACTAAACTTGTATATAAAGAAATTTCAAATACAGGGGTAAGGTATTATAAGTATGAATTAAATAATGTAACTGATGAAAATGTTAATATGCCTGATATAGAAGATTTAGAATTAGTAGATGAAACTAAATAAATTAAAAATAAAAAAGAAATTAAATAGAAATTTTAATAAAGTAAAACACTAGTAAGTATTTAAATTACTAGTGTTTTTAATATTTTTAAAGAAAAATATTGACATATACTAGGTAGGGGTATATAATCTTGGCGAGGTGAACATAATATGGGAACTGTAAATAAAAAAATAATAACAAATGATTTTAGAAAAACAAAGAGAACTGATAGAGAAAAAAAGTTATATACAAGAAGATTAAATATAATTGAAGGACAAATAAGAGGAATTAATCAAATGATTGAGTGTGATAGATATTGTGGTGATATTTTAACACAAATATCTGCAGCACAAAATGCTTTAAAAAGTTTAGGAAATAGTATTTTAGAAAGTCATTTAAAAACTTGTGTAGTAAGAGATATTAAAAATGGCAATGATGAAGCTTTAGATGAAGTAATAAGTTTGATTAAAAAGTTACAATAATAAAAAACTTTTATTATAAGGGAAGGGGTTTATTTATGAAACAAGATAAGTTTGACATTCAAGGTATGACTTGTAGTGCTTGCCAAGCACATGTTGAAAAAGCTGTAAAAAAATTAGATGGCATAAATATTGTAAGTGTAAATTTATTAACAAATAGCATGAATGTTGAATATGACGAAACTCAAGTAAGTTCAGATAGGATTATTAAAGCAGTAGTAGATTCAGGATATGGTGCAAGACTAGAACAAAAAGAAAAAAGTAATTTAGAGAAAAAAGATAAATCAATAAATAATAATGAAGAAATTAGAAATATGAAAAATAGACTAATTCTATCTATTATATTTTTAATTCCACTTATGTACTTAGCAATGCACCAAATGTTAAATAAATACTTAGGTATTCCAGTTCCAGAATTTATTAAAAATATTTTTCATGGAAAAGAAAATGCTCTAATTTTTAGCTTTACACAATTTCTATTAGTTCTTCCAATAATGTATATAAATAGAAATTATTATACAAAAGGATTTAAAACATTATTTAAAGGTGCTCCTAATATGGATTCACTAATAGCACTTCGGATCTAGTGCAGCTGTTATATATGGTATATTTGCAATTTATATGATTGGATATGGATTAGGACATAATAATTTTGATATAGTTTCAAGATATATGGGAGATATATATTTTGAATCTGCAGGAACTATTTTAACACTTATAACATTAGGTAAGTTCTTAGAGACGAGATCTAAAGGAAAGACAAGTGATGCGATAAGTAAGCTTGTAAATTTAGCTCCAAAAACTGCGATAGTATTAAGAGATGGTAAAGAAGTATTAGTAAATACAGAAGAGATTATTTATCATGATATTGTAGTTATTAAACCAGGAGGAAGTATTCCTGTAGATGGTATAGTTTTAGAAGGTACATCTACTGTTGATCAATCAAGTATTACAGGAGAAAGTATTCCTGTTGAAAAGAAACTTGGAGATACAGTAGTATCAGGAACTGTAAATAAAAATGGTATTTTAAAAATAAGAGCTACTAAAGTAGGTGAAAATACAACACTTTCACAAATAATAAAACTTGTTGAAGAAGCAAGTAATTCAAAAGCTCCAATATCAAAAATGGCAGATAGAGTAAGTGGAGTATTTGTTCCAGTTGTAATTACAATAGCAATTTTAGCTACTTTATACTGGATATTTATTGCACATATGAGTTTTGAATTTGCATTAAGTGTAGGTATTGCTGTCCTTGTAATATCTTGTCCATGTGCTTTAGGTTTAGCAACACCAGTTGCTATTATGGTAGGTACAGGAAAAGGTGCTCAAAATGGAGTATTAATAAAATCAGCAGAAAGTTTAGAATTATTACATAATATAAATACAGTAGTATTTGATAAAACAGGAACAATTACAGAAGGAAAACCTAAAGTTACAGATATTATTTCTTATATTGACGAAAAAGAGCTATTAAAGATTGCAGGTAGCTTAGAACAAAATTCAGAGCATCCATTAGCAGATGCTATAATGAGTAGAGTTAAAGAAGAAAATATAGATGTTTATAATATAGATAGTTTTAATTCAACTTCAGGAAGAGGTATCGAAGGAAAAATAAATACTATAAGATATATTGGTGGCAATATTTCCTTTATGGAAGAAAATAATATAAAAGGTATTAATATTGCTTTAAATGATAGTCAAAGCATGCAAGAACAAGGAAAAACATGTATCTATTTTGCTGATACTTCTAAAATTATAGGAATAATAGGAATAGCAGATACCATAAAGAAAACAAGTGCATTTGCAATAGAAGAACTTCAAAAAAGAAATATTGATACTATAATGATAACAGGGGATAATAAAAAAGCAGCAAATGCAATCGCTAGTGAAACAGGAATTGTTAAAGTAATTTCAGAAGTTTTACCACAAGATAAAGAAATAGAAGTTGCTAAATTACAAAAAGAAGGAAAAAGAGTTGCATTTGTAGGAGACGGAATAAATGATAGTCCTGCATTAGTAAAAGCAGATGTTGGACTTGCTATAGGTTCAGGAACTGATATTGCAATAGAATCTGCAGATATAGTTTTAATTAAAAATGATTTGTTAGATGTAGTTTCTGCAATAGATTTAAGTAAAGCAGTTATAAATAATATTAAAATGAATTTATTTTGGGCATTTTTCTATAATGCAATTGGAATTCCTATAGCTGCTGGTGCATTTTACTTATCATTTGGACTTAAACTAAATCCAATGATAGGTGCTTTAGCAATGAGTTTTAGTTCAGTTTGTGTTGTAACTAATGCATTAAGACTTAAAAATTTCAAACCTAAATTTATTAAAAGATTGAAAAAAGATAATTTAATTGACGAATATGTTTTAAAGAAAGATATAAATGTAAATAAAATTAGAAAAAATCTTTATGAAGTTTCAAACAATATTGAAAAAAATGATAATAAAGATAAAGAAAAAGTTGAAAATAATGAAAATATAAATAATAATATTAATATAGAAAATAATACAAATGAAAGTGAGGATAAAAAAGAAAATATGTTTACTAAAGAAATTAGTATTGAAGGAATGAGTTGCAATCATTGTAAAATGAGTGTAGAAAAAGCATTAGGAAATATAGATGGTATAAATGAAGTAAAAGTAAGTCTTGAAAATAAAAATGCAATAATAAAAAGCTCTATAGAAATAGATGATAATAAGATAATTGAAGCTATTGAAGAAGAAGGTTTTAAAGTAATAGATATAAAATAATTTTATAGTTATTATTGAAAGGACATATAATGGATAATAAATTTATTAGAACTAGTTTGTTAATAGGTGAAGAAAATTTAGAAAAACTGAAAAAGTCTAAAGTATGTATATTCGGATTAGGTGGAGTAGGATCATATGTACTTGAAGGATTAGTTAGAAGCGGGATAGAAAATTTTATTTTAGTTGATAATGATAATGTAGATATAACTAATATAAATAGACAAATAATTGCAACAGAAAAAACTATAGGAAGGCCTAAAGTCGAAGCCTCAAAAGAAAGAGCTTTGGAAATAAATAAAAATGCAAATATCCAAATTTTTAACAAATTCTTTCTAAAAGATGATGAAAACATAATAGATGATTCTATTGATTATATTGTAGATTGTATAGATACAGTAACTGCGAAAATAGAATTAGTAGTAAGAGCAAATAAGTTAAATATCCCAATTATATCTTCTATGGGAACAGGTAATAAATTAGATCCAACTAAATTTGAAGTAAGTGATATTTATAAAACATCAGTATGTCCTCTTGCTAAAGTAATGAGAAAAGAATTAAAACAAAGAGGAATAAATAGTCTAAAAGTAGTTTATTCAAAAGAAGAACCTATAAAAAAATGTGTAGTAGAAGATGATTATATAGATGAAATAAACAATAATAATGATGATAGCAATAAAGAAAAACGAAAAAAGAATGTTCCTGGAAGCATATCTTTTGTACCATCAGTAGCAGGTTTAATAATAGCAGGAGAAGTTGTAAAAGATATAATAGAATATAAAAAGTAATTTTAATAAATCTAAAAATAGAATTTAAATAATCAAAAAGGATAGAAAGTATGGAAGAAAAAACTAATGTAATGAGAATTTTAGATAAAAATAAAATTAAATATAAAAGTTATTCCTACATAAACACAGATGCAGTTAGTGGAACAGAAGTTGCAGATGCTTTAGGAGAAAACCAAAAGCAAGTATTTAAAACTTTAGTTACAGTTCGGAAAGTCAAAAAATTATTATGTTTTTGCAATTCCAGTAAATAAAGAACTTAATTTAAAAAAAGCTGCTAAAAGTGTAAATGAGAAAAATATAGAAATGATAAAACAAAAAGATTTATTACCACTTACAGGATACATTCATGGTGGATGTTCGATGATTGGAATGAAAAAACAATTTAAAACCGTAATAGATATAAGTTCAAGTAAATTTAATACTATAATATTTAGTGCGGGAAAAGTAGGATATCAAGTAGAAGTTTCACTAGATGATTTAAAAAAAGTAATAAATTATAAATTAGAAGATGTGTGTGATTAAATCTAAAATAAAAAATACATAAATGACTTAATGTTTTTATTAGAAAGAACATTAAGTCATTTACTTTTTTATTTAATAAGCGTATAATAAATTTTACCATTTTATTAGTAATCCATAAGTAAAGTTTTATAATGGAGGAGGTATTAAAGTTTATATTAATATAATATGGATACTTTTAATTTGGAAGTGTCACTAGTAAACATGTTTATATGTAAAGAAGGGCGAGGAGAAGGGTGATTATGAGTATGAAATCTAAGAGAAGTAGAAGAAGACGGAGAGAAACTATCATCTTTACAATCCTAATACTCGTTACATTAGTTATCCTGGGTTATTTCTTTTTTGACACAAATGTAGTAATTCATGCACAAGATGAAGAAATCCAGGTAACTAACATAGATGACGAGTATGAAGAAGCAAAGGCAACATGGCTTGGAATTGACATATCAAACTTGATAGAAAAAGATGGAGAAGTCGATTTCCAAAAGCCAGGAAAGTATGTAGTAAAGTATCATGTAAAATTTTCAACAAAGTCTTGTGAAAAGACAGTTGTAGTAAAAGATGCTATGCCACCAGAAATAACGCTAGTTGGCAAAAGCGATGTAGTTGTACAAAACATTTCTGAATACGAAGAGTTGGGCTATGAGGCCAAAGATAATGTAGACGGAGATATTACGGGCAGAGTAAAGGCAAACATGAAACAAGTTACTGATAATTACTATGAAATCGAATATTATGTAGAAGATAGTTCTGGAAACAAATCTACATGTATTCGGAAAGTTATGGTAAATGCAGGAACAGTGTTTCTCACATTTGATGATGGACCATCTGAGGAGATTACACCAGAGATTTTAGATATTCTAAAAGAGAAGAATGTAAAAGCAACTTTTTTCCTTGTAGGATACGGAGAAAATAAAGAGGAAATTGTCAAAAGAATTTATGATGAGGGACATTCTATTGGGCTTCACGGATTTTCACATGATTATTCTGTGATATATCAGTCAGTAGATGCACTTATGAATAACTTTATGACTCTTCAAGAGATGGTGAAAACCACGACCGGAGGATATGAATCAAACTTAATTCGATTCCCTGGAGGAACATCAAATACTGTAAGCAGGAACTATTGCGTTGGAATCATGTCACAAGCAACAGTAAAGGCAGGCGAATATGGATATGTTTATTTTGATTGGAATGTAGACAGTAATGATGCTGGAGGCGCAAAGACCGCAGATGAGATTTATCAAAATGTAATTTCAGGCATTCAGCCAGGAAGAAACAATGTGGTCCTGATGCATGATTCATCGGGCCATACAGCAACAAAAGATGCGCTTGAAAAGATAATCGATTATTGCATCTTAAACGGATATCAGATAAAATCGATTACTGAAGATACAGTACCAGTAACACATAATCCGAATAATTAAAAGTAACATTTGGTAAAACTTTAGCGGCACAGAGCTCTATCATGGAGATGTGCCGCTTTCTTATATGAAAGGATAAACATAAAAAGTTGACATGCAGAGCATTATTTTTATTATGTACACTTATTTAAAAAAAGTTAAAAGTATTATTAGAAAATTTATAAAGCAATAAAACAATTCTATTTATAATATATTAATTAAAAAAGTAGTTTAAAATATTTCGTTCTTAAAGTATAATATTAAAAAAATAATCTAATTATTTTAGGAGGTTATATGAATAAAAGAGAATTTTATTATCCTTCAAGCGATGGAAAAACTATAATACATGCTGTAGAATGGAGCCCTGATGAGAGTCCAAAAGCTATTTTGCAAATTGCACATGGAGTAACAGAATATATTTTAAGATATGAAGAATTTGCCGAGTATTTAACAAACAAAGGAATATTAGTTGTTGGAAATGATCATATAGGACATGGAAGTTCAATAGCAGAAAATGCAAAACCAATGTATTTTGGACCAGAGGGAAGTTTTAAATATGCAGTTGATGATGTAAACACACTTTATAAAACGACAAAAGAAAAGTATGAAAATATACCTTATATAATACTTGGATTTTCACTTGGTTCGTTTATTGTTAGAAGATTTTTAATCGATTATCCAGATACTGTAGATGGTGCTATTTTAGTAGGAACAGGACAAATTGCTCCTATTAAAATAAAAATTGCAAAGTTTATTGCAAAATCAGAAGCTAAAAAACATGGAGAGGATAATCCAACTCCTATGATAAAAAGCTTGAGTTTTGATAATTATAACAAGCTGTTTAAGCCAAATAGAACTGATTATGATTGGCTATGTTTAAGTAAGACTAGTTTAGATAAATATATAAGAGATAAAAATAGAGGAAAAGAATTATCAGCAGGACTTTTTAGAGAAATGTTATCAGGTATGGAGTATACAGGAAATTTAGAAAATAT
>CALWZY010000068.1 GCA_944386155.1 uncultured Clostridia bacterium
ATAAATTTTAATATTCTTATCTTATTTTTAAATTTCTTCATGTATTTTACTTCTCTCACATCTCTTTTTTCATCATTTGATTTAATATCCTTCTTCATATTCTCTAATACATTTTTACATTCTTCACACTCTTTAATATGTTCTTCTATATACTTATTTGTTTCTTCATCTGTTAATTTTTCTATGTAATTTGGTAACAAATCTTGAACAATTTTACAATCTCTTTTATTCATTTTCACTTACCTCCTTTAATTTATTTTTAGCTCTAT
Organism: uncultured Clostridia bacterium; assembly: GCA_944386155.1. Classification (GTDB taxonomy): domain Bacteria; phylum Bacillota; class Clostridia; order TANB77; family CAG-508; genus UMGS1994. The sequence continues at coordinate 270 of CALWZY010000068.1, forward strand.
AAAAAGTTACTCTTGCCCATGTCTCTGTTTTATTTAGTATAATTCCAATTTCTTTAAAACTTAAATCTCCTGTTATTCGTAAATAAACAACTTCTCTTGATTGTTCGTCTAAGTTTTGTATCTTTTTATATAATGACATTTTTTCATCTTTAGATATAACAATACTTTCTATCGTGTCTATATCTTCGATATTTAATAATTCTATCTCATCTATATTTTTAATTCTTTTTGTTTTCTTGTATTGGTTGTACCATAAATTTTTAGCAATTTGACATAGCCATACAGACATTTTACACTTTCCGTTATATGTACTAATCTTTTGTACTGCTATACAAAAAGTCTCTTGTGTAAGTTCTTCGGAGATATCATTATTATGAGTTAAGCAAAATAAATATTTATTTACTGTTTCAAAATATTTTTTATATATTTCTTCAATATTCTGCACTCTTTTCTTCCTCCTTTTATATATAACAATTAAAAAGACATTTCGTTACAACTTTTTTCCATTTTTTTAATAATATCATAGTAAAACTTCCAAAACAATTTTTTATAACTTTTTCAAAACAAAAAAGATCTAGGATTTCTCCTAGATCTTTTGGTAGCGAGAAATGGATTCGAACCATCGACCTGCCGGGTATGAACCGGATGCTCTAGCCAACTGAGCTATCTCGCCATAACAGATATTATTATACGTTCTATTTTTTATTTTGTCAACCTTTTTTTATATAATAATATAAAAAGGATTTTAAAAATCCTTCTTATATTATCAATTTTTAATAAAATATTATTTTTTATTTTTTCTTATTCTTTTTTACTTCAGGAATAACAATATCTTTTTTATTAATATTTTTCTTCTTATTTACTAAGTCATTTATATGATCTTCTACTGGTGATATATTTAAGTTTTTTCCATCACCTTTTACAATCTCTATTTCTTTTTTCTCACTCATTTTACTAAAACTCCTATCCCATATAATCTTTTAATCTCTTACTTCTACTTGGATGTCTTAGCTTTCTTAATGCCTTTGCTTCTATTTGTCTTATTCTTTCACGTGTTACTTGGAATTCTCTACCTACTTCTTCTAGAGTTCTTGCTTTTCCATCTTCTAATCCAAATCTTAATTTAAGTACTTTAGCTTCTCTTGGAGTAAGTGTACTCATAACCTCCTCTAATTGCTCTTTAAGTAATGTATACGCTGCTGAATCTTGTGGAGCTGGTGATTCATCATCTGGTATAAAATCACCTAAGTGACTATCATCTTCTTCTCCAATTGGTGTCTCAAGAGATACTGGATCTTGTGCAATTTTTTGTATTTCCATAACTTTCTCAACTGGAATTTCCATCTCTTCTGCAATCTCTTCTGGGGTAGGTTCTCTTCCTAGTTGTTGTAATAGATGTCTTGAAGTACGAATAAGTTTATTAATTGTCTCTACCATATGGACAGGAACTCTTATAGTTCTTGCTTGATCTGCAATAGCTCTTGTTATAGCCTGTCTAATCCACCATGTGGCATACGTACTAAACTTAAATCCTTTTTTATAATCAAACTTATCTACTGCTTTTATTAATCCCATGTTTCCTTCTTGAATTAAATCTAAGAATAACATTCCTCTACCAACATATTTTTTAGCAATACTTACAACTAATCTTAAGTTAGACTCTGCAAGTTTCTTTTTAGCCTCTTCATCATTTTCTAAAACTCTTTTAGCTAAATCTAACTCTTCTTCTGATGTAAGTAATGGGATTCTACCAATCTCTCTTAAATACATTCTTACAGGATCATCAGTATTTGGTCCTTCTACATCATTTATGTTACTAATATCATCTAATTTTAAATTTTCAACTTCTTCTAAATCTTCTAATTCTGGTTCTTCATCATCTATATCATCTTTTAACACATCTACACCAAGTTCTTCAAATACATCAAAAACTTTATCTATTTGATCTGGTGATATATCTTCTAATTGATTTGCAAGTTCCCCATAAGTAATCTTTCCTGACTGCTTAGCTTTTTCGATTATCTTAGTTGCTTTTTCTCTTGCAATATCTTTCTCATTTTCTTTTTTTGTTTCTTTAGATTCTTTTGTATCTTTTTCTTCTTTTATTTCTTTTGAATCTTTTGATTCAGATTTTTCTTTTTTCTTTTTTGCTTTTTCTTTTTCTACTTCTTTAACCTTTTCTCTTGCTTCTTCTGTAGGAATTGCTTCTTCTTTTTTTGTCTTCTTTGTTTCTTTTTTACTTTTTTCTTCTGGAACTTTTGTTATTTCTTCTATGTCAATTTGATTTTCTTCTTTTTTAGCCCTTCCCATTATTTACCTCCTATTTCATTCTTGCTAGCTTCATAACTATACTACTTAATTCTTTTTCTAAACTAGCTTTTTCTTCTTTTGTTAATTCATTACTTTCTAATGATTGTATAATATCGTTTCGTCTATCTATTAGTCTTTCCTTATTATAACTATTTATGATGTCATCTATACATTTATCTACATCACCAATTTCATAATCATCTGCCATAAGCATTGTCATATGACTTGTAATCTCATCATCATCTGCAAAATAGTTTAAGACTTCGCTAGAAATCTTCTCTTTTTTATCGATTAATTCATATAATTTATTTATAATCTTTTTATTTGTCTCATATTTAAAATCAGTTTCTAATAAATTATTTCTTATTTTTTCTGTAGATTCTTCTGGATAATTTAATAATAAATATATAACTACATTTTCTTTTTTTATAACCGAATCATCAACTTTTGATACTTTTACAGGTTTTGCTCTTCTGATTACATTTTCTGGTTCTTTTTGCTTTGATGTATTTGCATATTTTATTTTGTTAATTTCTGAATAAATTGCTTCTTTTGATATTGAATATTCATTTGCAATTTTCTCAACATAAATCTCAAGTTCAATTTGACTCTCTACCTCTGATAAGACTTTTGCTATCTCTTGTAAGAATTTTATTTTATCATTAGTATTATCTAAATCAAACTTGTTCTTTAAAACTTTAACTTTAAATTCGACTAATGAAATTGCATTATCAATTAGCAAATTAAATCTTCCTGTACCATATTTAATTACATACTCATCTGGATCTTTAGCACCTTCCATTTGAAGAATTCTTACATCACATCCTAAATTTCTTAAGATTTCTAATCCTCTTAATGTAGCTGCTTGTCCAGCACTATCTGAATCATAGCTAATTATAATCTGTTCTGCATACTTTCTTAATAATCTTCCCTGTGACTCTGTAAGGGCTGTTCCTAAAGATGCAACAACATTTGTAATTCCTCTTTGATATAAGGAAATAGCATCCATATATCCTTCTACTATGACAACTTTCTTTAAATCACCTTTTTTTGCAACATTTAATCCAAATAAATTTCTTCCTTTAGAATATACAATATTCTCAGGAGAATTTATATATTTAGGTAAAGAATTATCAAGCACTCTACCACCAAAAGCTATAACTTTACCCCTAACATCTAATATTGGAATCATAAGTCTTCTTCTAAATCTATCAATAAACTGTCCTCTATCATTTTTATTAACTAAACTAGAGGCAAGTATCTCATTATCAGAAAATCCTTTTGATCTTAAATGCTTATATAACTCATTATATGTACCAGAATATCCAATTAAAAAAGACTTTAAAGTCGCATTATTTAATTTTCTTTCTTTTACATAATTTTGTGCTTCTTTTGCCGTAGGTTTATATAAATTTTCATGATAAAATCTAGCTGTTTCTTCATTAATTTTATAAACCTTATCTTTGAGTATCTGTCTTTGATTAAATTGTTCATTTTCTGTTTTAGGTAATTCTATCCCTGCTCTATCTGCTAGATATTCAATTGTATCTTTAAAATCTAAATTTTCTATTTTGCTTATGAAATGTATTACATTTCCTCCAACACCACATCCAAAACAATGAAATATCTGCTTATCTGGTGAGACAGAAAAAGAAGGTGATTTTTCTTTATGAAAAGGGCATAAACCAAAAAAATTTCTGCCTTTTCTTTTTAGTTGAACATATTGAGAAATTGTATCAACTATGTCATTCGATGATCTTATTTCTTCTATTAATTCATCACTGTATCGAATCATTTTATCCCTTCCTTTTAATAATATTCGACAGATTTACAATAAATCCTTCATAGGTTACATAATTTTTTAAAATTATATTACAATTATTACATCTTTTTGTAATTAAAAAAGAAAAACATGACTATATAATATAAGTCATGCTTTCCTTTTTAATTTTTATTATTAATTCCAAAAGCCACCCTTCTTTTCCCATATAGCATATATCGTAGTATTTCTATCTAAATCAACGACTGTGTTTTCAGTAATAGTCTTTCCAAATCCATCACTTCTTGTATTCCAGCCAACGAATTTATATGTTACACGGTGAGGTATAAATAATATATATTCTATTACTTCTATTTCGCTTTCAATCTCTGGAAGCTTACCATATCTTTCTCCATTATTATATTCTCTTGTTTCTTTCTTATCATATCCATCAGGTCTATTATGATCAAATGTTACGATAAAGTCTTTTTTGCTTACTTTTACATAATGAGCATATAATGTAGTATCTCTGCTTACTTCAACTATTGATTCTGATGTAATCTTATTCTTAAACTCTTTATCTAAGTACCAACCTTCAAATTCATAATTTCTATCATCTGGTACAGCTTCAGGTAATGGACCATATTTCTTTCCATATTCAACTTCTTTTGTCTTAGTCTTTACTGTTCCCTCTAATGGATTGAAAGTAATTGTTATTGAATCTGTTTCACCTGTAGATTCACCCCATACAGCATACAATTTAGTATTATTAGCTGTAACTATTGAATCTTCTTTAATCATATCGCCATTTTCATTTTTCCAACCTAAGAATTCTCTTCTAGAACCTGGTGGATCAGGGAATTCTCCATATGGCTCTCCTAATATATAATCTCTATATGTATATGTTGTATTTCCATTATAGAAAGTAACTCTAATCTTTTCTATACGGTTTGTCCATTGTGCATATACTTTTGAAGGAGTTCCTTTGTAAGCAGATGTATAATATTTATTATCATTTCCACGCCATCCTTTAAAATAATATGTTCTTCTATTAACATAAACTTTACTTAAAGTTGGAAGCTCATATTTATCTCCATCTGAACCATAAGTTACTACATCTCCATTATATTCTCCTTCATAAGTTTGATAATTAGAAATTTTAATTATATTTTCAAACTGAATTGAATATTTATCAGAAAGCTCACTTCCTGCTTTTTCAACTAATGCATACTCTCTTGGAATCGTATGAATATTTGTTTCTTCATATTCATATCCTTCTTTATAATACACTGTTAATGTATCTGCATTTATTATGTATTCAGAAATATCATTATTTAAATTAATATCATCTAGTACACCAGCATTAATCATATAATAATTATTTTCAGTATCATTTGGATTTAAGTCTTCTGCTTCAAAATCAAAAGCCTCTCCTTTAGTTGGAACTTTATAATTTGTAAGATAATATAACTGAACTTTTTCTTCTATGCTACTTATATCTTCATAGATACTATTTAATCTCTCTAATCTTACACTAATTCTTCCATTATATAAAACAACTGATAAAATTGAAAATATTATTATAATCATTGCAATAAGTGCAACTAATGTTACACCTCTCTCACTTTTTACCTTATCGGTAACTTTTTTCATATGTGCCCTCCAAAAATATTTTCAAATAAAAACTTTACTACTATTATTTTATATAATAACATATACATTTTTTTATTACAAGAAAACAAAAAAATAAATATAAGTTATATTAAACTTATATTTATTCTTCTTTATTATTTTAATAATCTTTGTTTTTCTTTTTTATTCTCTTCTACCATATGGTTTACTACTTCTTTATATCCAAGTGCAATTACAACAATTAGGACTAATAAGAAAGATAATGCTTTTATTAAACCATCTTGCATTAACACTATTGCAAAAATACCAAGTGATGCGCATAACGCATATAAAATTAAAACTGCTTGTTTTTGTGTTAAACCTCTTTTTATCATTTTATGGTGAAGATGTCCTGCATCAGGTTTAAATATTGCTTTTATTGATTTTCCTTTTACAATTCTTCTGATAATTGCAAACAGTGTATCAAAAACTGGAAGAGCAAGTACTATTAAAGGAAGTACTATAACTATTGCAGTATATGTTTTTGCTACTCCAAAAATAGAAATAATTGCAAGCATATATCCTAAAAAGTTTGAACCTGTGTCTCCAATAAAAGTTTTAGCAGGATTATAATTAAATGGTAAGAATCCAACTAAAGCTCCAAGTAAAGCTGTAATTAATATTATAGAAAGTATTATCGAACCATTTAAAGCAAATATTATAAGCAGTGATACACACGAAATAATTGAGATTCCTGTTGAAAGCCCATCTAAACCATCTATTAAATTTATAGCATTTGTGACTCCAACAATCCATCCTATTGTAAGAATTATATTAAATATATTTGTAAATCCTAAATCTTCTATAAAACCAAAGTGAACTGAATCTATAATAATTCCAAAACTTACAGCAACTATTGCAGCTATAATTTGTATTAATAACTTTACTAAAGCTGGAAGACTTTTAACATCATCTATAAATCCCATTGCAACAATTATTGCCATCCCTATAAAAAAGCCTATAAGTTTGACATCATATCCGTCACTAAACAAATCTAAATTATCTTCTATTGTTCCAATTACTAATAAATATATTACAGATACTATAAAACCAGATATTACAGCAAGTCCACCAAGTCTTGGCATCTCAGTAACATTTACTCTTCTTTCATCTTTTGGGCTATCTACTGCTCCTAATTTTTTAGCAAGTGTAATAGTTCTTGGAGTAATTATGAAACTTGTGATAAAAGCTAATAAAAAAGCTATAGCAATATCTCCCCACATAATTTACACCTCTATTTCATATTTTCTTTTTCTATTTCATCTATCATTTTTTGTCTTTCTAAATATCTACCATTTAAAAATTCTGTAGCAAGCCACATTCTTACAGCTCTTATTGCTTCATCTGTATCTATTGTGTCAGCTGGAAGTGCAATTACATTTGCATTATTATGTGCTTTAGCAAGCTTAGCAGATTCTGAATTTATGCATAATGCACATCTAATCTTTTTAAACTTATTTGCTGCTATTGACATTCCAATTCCTGATCCACATATCAAAATTCCTTTATCGCATTCATTATCCTGAATTCCTCTTGATAAATCTGCTGCAATGATTGGATAATGTGTAATTTCTTCAGAATTTGTACCATAATCTTTGTACTCAATCCCAATCTCATCAAAATATTTTTTTATTTCATTTTTTAATTTATATCCTCTGTGATCTGAACCAATTCCTATCATATGTACCTCCTATATTCTTTTCTCTTTGATAATATCACACTTATATAGCAAATACAATCTATATTTATACCTTTTATATATTATTCTAATTTTCTTCTAA
>CALWZY010000069.1 GCA_944386155.1 uncultured Clostridia bacterium
GTACCATCAGATAAAGTTACTAATATCCAATCTACACCATCTACGTTTTTTATATCTTCAAAATTTGCTTTTGGTATTTTAAGCACTGTTCCATGTTCAATTTCTGCTACTTTTGGATACCCTGTTCCTGGATCTCTTCTAACATTTAAATTTATTCTACCCTCTTTTGCTGTGTCTACTTTCATTTCTACTACATCATATTCTTTTAAAAATGAATTAGAAACCCATCCAGTATATACTTTTCCATCTTTATCAGTATATTCTACTTCTCTCCAATCAATAGCATCACTTGTTTTTATATTACTTCCTATTGCATTTATTACAGTACCATTTGGTATTTCTGCAATAATATTATATTTATCTAGTTTAGTATCGCTTCTTAACTTTAAATCAACACTACTTTCTTTAGATGTATCTACTATCATTGGAATTTTATTATTTCTGTCATTACTTTCATTTTCCTTTTCATCAATTATATTAACATCTTCAATTTCTCCATTTTCTCTTAATAAATCAGATCTAATATAACCTTCTACAACTTCTTCTTCATTTATGTACATTACAGGAACCCATAAAAACTCATTATCACTTGCTTGTAATTTAGCAGCACCTAGTACTTGTTCTCCACATTCAATAGCTCCAAGCTTATTATCTCCACTGACTTCTGCAGACTTTCTTATATTTACTCCTGTATCAGGAATTACTGTGTAGACAGTATTATATTCTTCCATTTTATCTTTATCTATTTTTTGAACTTCTTCTAAATATCTTCTTTCCGTCTGTCCAATTATGCTTTCTCCATTTTCATTTATCGCACCTACATATACTCTTTCTGTTTCATCATTTGGTAATTTTGAAATAGTTACTACTAAAGAATTCTCATCAATTTCAGCTATCAACTTTCCGTTCTCATCGTATATAGGCATTTTTCCTTCATATTCATCACCTGAATAATCAACTACTTTAGCAATAGTCGCCTGATCTGATTGAATCCAGTCATATACTTTGGCTCCTCCTACTACCAGTAATGCTGCAAGAGCAAGTCTCGCTGCTTTACTACCAATAAATCTTCTTGGCTTGTTATTCTTTTTTCTTCTAACATTTCTCTTTTTATTATTTTTCCTTGGTGCTTTTCTTACCATGTCTAAATCATCAGCTAATCTTTTATATCTACTGGCCATTTTCTTCTCCCTTTTCTAATAATTTATTATTTTTAATAAATAACTTTAAAACAAATTTAGGAATTCTATCAAGTGAATTTTTATAGTAATCTCTTTCTTTTCTAAGATTTTCTTTTTCTGTCTCTAACTTATTAATCGTCTCATTCATCTTTATAAGTTTAGATTGATTTTTTTCTTGATAATCAAGAACTATGTTTTTACATTCTGTAATTAATTCATTCATCTTTTCTGTTTTTTGCTCATTATCTTTTTTTAGTCTTATTATTTGATTATGAGTTTTTATAGTATTAATTTTATATAAAAAATTATTCATAAAATCTTCTCCTTAAAATACTAATATTATTATATTTATAAATTAAATTTATATCAACAATTTAAGCATTATAAATTTATTTTTTAATATACTGTATTAGGAGGTTTTTATGAAAATTTTAAATTACGAAATTATATCCACTATTTTTATTTGGATACTTGGAACTGTTCTTCACTTTACTTATGAGTTATCAAATAACAATATTTTCGTAGGATTCTTTAGTGCAGTAAATGAAAGTACCTGGGAACATTTAAAACTTATATTTTTCCCAATGTTAATTTCTACAATAATCGGATTCTTTTATTTTAAAAACGAATATAAGAATTATCTATGCACTAAAACACTTGGCTTACTACTTGCAATATTTATTACTATATCTGTTTTTTACACTTATACCGGAATAATTGGTACTAATTTTACAATTATTGATATAAGTCTTTTCTTTTTCTCTACTCTAGCTGGACAGATTTATTCTTATAAAAAATTAAAATCTAATATTAAATGTAATAATCTAATTTCTATTTTTATCTTAATTCTTATTTTTATTTGTTTTATAATATTTACTACAAATCCACCTAATATTAATTTATTTTTAGATCCAGTAACAAATACTTTTGGAATATAAATAAGATTTATCATATATAGATTTAATTATTAAAAAAATAAAGTACAATACTATTTTATTTAGTATTGTACTTTTATCTAAATTTCACTTATTAATCATCATCCCTATCATCATCATCGTCGTCATCATCATCGTCATCATCGTCCCTATCATCTCTGTCGTCATCATCGTCGTCATCGTCCCTATCATCTCTGTCGTCATCATCGTCGTCATCGTCATATCTATCATCATCGTCATCATCTCTATATTTTTTACTGCTTGTCGTTTTAGTACTTGAAGAAGAACTACTTGATGTTTTATTTGATGAAGTTGAATTATTTGATTTCTTGTTATCATCGTCATAATAATCATCATTATTTTCTACTTGAGATTCTACTATTTTTCCTGTTTTAGCATTTATATCATACTCATATTCTTTTTTACCATAATCAAAACTTACTTCATATACAAATATACCATCATCTGAATCAAATTCTACTTCTAATTCGCGTACATTACTTTCTTTTACCCCTGCTTTATCAAAAGCTATAGATTTAGCTTTGTCTTTTCCTATATAAGCACCTTCACTAGCTTTTCCTATAGATGATACATTCTCTACTTTTACATTTTTTGAATTAAGTAATATATTTAAATCATTAATTGTTAATTTAGCTAATTCTTCAAAAGTATATTCTTTTCCTTTTGAATTTTTAAGATCTGATTTTAATACTCTGCTAATTAGGTTTGCTTTACCTTCTGATAAACCATATTGTTTTGCAAGATTAGTTATTTCATCATCATCTAAGTACATTTGAGATAATATTGAAGCTTCAATGTTTTGAGCACTCAATAAATCGTTAATATCTTTTGATATTTCTTCTTCTAATCTTTTAGCTTTTGATTCATCTGGATTTTTAACAGAAACTAGTATTGAATTTTGGTCGTCTGATAAATATCCATTTTTAAGCATTGATCCAACAATCGCGTTTACTGCAACGTCTATATCTACATTTTTTAAATCCATATCTTCTAATATTTTTTTGCCATCATCGTTTACAGCATTTACTTCTATTATTTTATCATTTTTATTTGTTTTTATTTCTATTCCCGGATTTACATCAAAATCAATTATTGAATCTACCATTTTCATATCTTGATATTGATTATATCCAATTACACCACATAAACATATTATTATAGCTACCATTACACCAGCAAGTTTTGGCATAAATGATTTCATTTTAAAAGTTTTCTTTTCCGAAACTTCAGTTACTTTTTTATCTTTATTTTCTTCCATATTAATTACCCCTTCCCTATCTTCGCACTGGGCAAGGATATTATCTAATACATCTGGAACCATATTAGAAACTGTTTTATTTAATCTTTTTTCAATTTCTTTCTTTTTCATTTTATCTCCTCACCCATCCTTTCTTTTATTTTTTTAATTGCTCTATTATATTTTGATAATACTGTGGCAAGTGGCATTTCTAATAACTTAGAGATTTCTCTAAATTTAAATCCAGATACTGAATGTAAAACAATTATATTTCTTTCCTCATCAGAAATTTCTTCAAATATTGTTACTATTAACATTTTATCCTCATTATCTGTAATTTCTTTATAATCTGATAAAGTTTCCCTAAAATCATCAATATTATTATGATTTTTATTTTTTCTTATTTTCATCAAAGCAAGATTTTTTGTGATTTTAAGAATCCATGCTAAAGGTTTTTTATTTGCTTGATATAAACTTGCATTCTCATATATTTTTACATAAACCTCTTGAAGTACATCTTCTGCATCATGCATATTTTTTAATATAGATAATGCAAAACCATATACTGATGACTTTGTAACTTCATATAATTTAGATAATGCCTCTTTATCTCCTTTAGAAATATCTTTAATATAATTTTCAATCAAGGATTTTTGAGATTCATTAATATTTGGCGCCAACATTTTTGAATTCATTTTTTCCCCTTTCACTATAATAATGCACAAACTTTAATTTTTATTGCATCAATATTAAAAATTTTTTATATTTTATTTTAATTTTTATTTTTAATTAATTAGCTACTCCTTAAAATTTTAATTCTCTTTTATCAAACATTGATTTTCCATACATTCTATAAACTTCATCTGCTGTACATGATACAGTATCTTTTATGCTATAACCTATTTCTTTTAAAAATGTTTCTAAATCGCTTTCTGATGTACCCTCTATTTCTACATATGGCGGAATTCCTGGCCAATAATCTATATCTATTTCATGACTTTTTAAAATATATGTGATTCTTCTTTTCTCCTGATAACTCTTATATGAATATCCAAGTGCTTCTAATAATTCATTTGCTTTTTTTATACTTTCTACTTCTATTTCAGTCTCAAGCATTTGCTGCAGTTTATTATCCCCTTTAACTAGTATATGTTTTACAGCAATAGTCGCTTTACCATTTGTATCACGTAATCTTATCCATTTATTTTGATTATTATGAAATCTACTTAAAAAATTGTTTAATTCCTCTTTATTTATAATTTTTATTAAATCTTCTCTATCAATCAAAGATAATAAATTATCATTACCTATAATAGATTTAAGTTCTTTTTTATCCTCTTCATTTAGTAAATTATCAATTTCAAAAAATAATAATTTTAATTTTTGAATAGATGTATTTAATTTTATTTTGCTTTCTGGATTATTAATTAAAATTAATAAATCTAAAAATCTTCCATATATACTTTGCAAATCATATGTATACAATATTTGTTTATTATCACTTTTAAACTTTGCACCTAATTTTTCTATTTTACTTACAAAATCTTTTTCATTAATATCTAAAATCTTTACTTCTAATTCCATTTTTACCATTTTTCTTTTTAGTTTAAATTTTTAAAATCTTAATTTAATCTATTTTATTATTACATACTTTGCCGAATTTGAACAGCCTTTTTATTCTTTATATAAATTTAATAATTAACATTTAAGATTTAAAATAGAAAACAAAAAGAGATAAAACTATATAAACCATATAATTTTACCCCTTTTATTTTATTAATTATATTTATCTTACTAGATATATAAACTCTTTATCTAGATTTTTTGACTCTGCCCATGATACTTCTACAGTTAATTTATCCATCTTTGTTTCGTCCTGCTCATTTTCCTCTCCATAAAAAACATCTATTTTAAACTTAAAATATCCTTTTTCTGTTGTTGAAGATTGTGGCTGAATTCTAGCAAATCTTAATTTACCAACACTAACATTTTTATTTTGAATAGCATTTATTAAATTTCTAAAACTTTCTATATCATCATTTCCGGTAACAGAAATAATCTCACTGCTATTTTGTGAATAAAAACTATCTACATTATCAGGAGTTACATTTTCTTTTAAATATGAAACATAGTCTGTATATAATTTAAAATTCTTATAGAAATCATCTCTATCATATGGTCCATCATATTTATATAAAACTGATATATTTCTAGGAAGTATTGTTTGTTTTTCATAATCTGAAGCAAACTCTTTAAATCTAGCTATACTATTTTCATATTCTTCTACTTTTATTTCGTTTTCTTTTGCTTTTTCAATTTCTTTATTCTTCTCTCCAAATACTATACCTAAAATAGATAATATAATAAGTAATAAAAGTACTATAGCTATGATTATAATTACTTTGGCAGTATTATTCTTTTTCTTCTTTTTTTTCAATGCTATTCCTCCTTAATACATCTAATCACTTTCTGGTACTTGAATATTAGTTACCCCATGTTCTTCACACCAGTCAGTAAATGGTGTTTCTGATTCAAATGTTACTTCGACAAGTCCATCATATGGATTATAATACTTTCCTTCTGTTATCAGCTTCCATTCTGCTATTCTTCTATTTGTTAATGCTTCTGCATATTGTGTTCCTTCATATGTACACCATGTACTTTCAGATACACTGCCACTTGCTTTATATTCATCCCCTCTACTTGTTAAATTACCATAGTTATGTTTTATACTCATAAATGCTTGTAAGTATCCATCATCTATATCTTCTCCAAGTTCACTTTTAATATATTCTTTTTCTTCTTCAATTAATGCTAAATATATATCTACTAAAGTTTGAAGAGGGATATTTGAATTCCAATCTATGTTATATCCAAGTTCTCTTGCTAAGTCTGTTTCATATCTTGTTAATCCAAAGTAATGAGTTGAACCTGCGCCATCACTTAAGTTAACTGGTACTGACATCGTTCCAGATGCATCTAATTGTCCTCCTTCTAATACAATTCCCATCCAATATAGGAATTTTTCATCATCAAGTGTTCCACCTTTTTTAGGAATTCTTACATAATCTTCTATATTTTCTACTTTCGCCTTTTCTAAATCTATTAATATTAATCCAATATTATCTTCTGTTGTTGTTCCTATAACATCTTTCATTTTAAGCTCATCACCTTTAGATACACTTATATCAAATCCTGCCATAATTAATTCATAGCCTTTTAAAATCGTATCTCCTGTAAGCTCTACTTTTATACCAGGTCCGTATTCTATAGTATTTACTTCATCTATAACTTTACAATCACCCATTGCAATTACATCTTGTCCTGGTTCAAATCCAACTAATTTTGAAGTAGTAGTTTCTACTCTATATGCATATCTAAAATCATATCCGCTAAAACTATATGAATTTACAACACTTTGTATCTTACTTGTACTTCCACAATCATAACTTGTTGAATCTGTTATATAAATAAATGTATGTGTTGGATTTCCACTTTCATTTTGTCCTGTAAATATTATATCGCCAGCTTCTAGCTCTGATGTGCTTTCTATCTTTTCCCATCCTTTTTCTTCACAATATGCTGGAAGACTTCCTCCACTACAAGATTTCTGATGTCCTCCTAAATCTGTAAAACCACAATTATATAATACTTGACATACAAAAGCACTACAATCTACACCTTTTGCTGCATTTGAAAGTGGAATACTATTACCATTATGGTATGTCCAACCTTCTCTATTAAATTGTTCTTTTAGTTCTTTTGCTTCTGTTAAGATTTGTTCTACAGATACATCAACATCAGTGTCATCTGTTGAAACAGATACATCACTATCTGATTCTTGATCACTATTTATTGGATCATTATCACTTTCAGCATTTTGAGTTGCTTCATTTATAAGCTCTTCTTCTTTTTTTGCTTCTTCTTCTTTTATTTTATCTACCGAACTTTTTGATAATATTAATGTACCATATTCTAATATTTGTTTTTCATACTTTCTTACTGGCCAGTCATAATGTTTATATTCAGGAATTGGCCATTCTAATAATCTATGTTTTCCTTCTTCAAAATCTGAATAATCAAAATAATCTAATTCTACTAATAATTCTTTTAAGTCTCTATATATTAATTGTGAATCTATTGATGTTTCATGTTCTAATATTGAAAATGCTGATAATGAATTATCATTAAATTGTATTTGTTGTTTTTCTTCTTTTCCATCTTTTATGTTATTTGCTTTTTCTATTGTTCCATCATATATGTAATATTCACCTTTAAATAGTTCTTTTGTTGTTGGGTTTGTTACTCCTC
>CALWZY010000070.1 GCA_944386155.1 uncultured Clostridia bacterium
TGGCATAATAACTCCTAAAATTAATAATTAATACATTTCTATTATATAAAATTTTTAAGTAAATTCCAATAAAAAAGAACTAATTATATAAAATATAAATAGCCCTTTTTCCTTTTATACAATAAATACTAATTTCTATTTAAGTTAATCTAAGTTAATAATTATTCAGCTGTTTCTTCTTTTTTAGCTGATTTTTTTTCTTCTTTTTCTTCTTTTACTTCAGCTTTAACTTCTTCAGTAGCTTCTGTTTTTACTTCTTCTACAACTGGTTCTTCAACTACTTCAGCATCAGCTGTTTCAACTTCATCCAATTCTCCAGGAACAACTTCTTCTTTAACAACGATTTCGTTAGTAACAATTCTTGCTCCAACTTTTTCTTTAGTTTTAGCAGCTTTACCAACTCTATCTCTTAAGTAGTATAATTTAGCTCTTCTTGATTTACCAACTCTTACTACTTCTACTTTCTCTACGTTTGGTGAATGAACTAAGAAAGTTTTTTCAACTCCTACACCATAAGAAATTCTTCTTACTGTGAATGTAGCATTAACTCCTCCACCTTGTTTTTTAATAATTATTCCTTCGAAAACTTGGATTCTTTCTCTTGATCCTTCTTTAATCTTAGCATGTACTCTTACAGTATCACCAACATGTAAATCAGGAATTTTATTCTTTAGTTGTTCATGTTCTATTGATTTTAATATATCCATGTTAAACCTCCTCATTCAAATTTTTTATATAGATTTTTTCTTTTTCTGTTAGCTCTATATTATCTAACAATTCAGGTCTTTTTTTCAAAGTATTTTTCAAAGACTCTTGTCTTCTCCATTTATTAATATTTTCATGGTGTCCAGATATTAAAACATCTGGTACTTTTTCCCCCATAAATACTTCTGGTCTTGTATATTGCGGATATTCTAATAATCCATTTGAAAATGATTCTTCTGAAACTGATTCATTTGATATTACTCCATCAATATATCTACTAACTGAATCTATAAGTACCATAGCAGGAATTTCTCCTCCAGTTAAAACATAATCTCCAATAGATATTTCCTCATCTACTATTTTATCTAATACTCTCTGGTCAATTCCTTCATAATGACCACAAAGAATTATTAAATGATTTTCCTTTGATAATTCTTCTACTTTTTTTTGATTAAGTTTTTTCCCTTGTGGAGACATATAAATTACTTTAGCATTTTTATCTTTTACAGAATCATATGCAGAATATACAACATCTGGTTTCATAACCATTCCAGCTCCTCCACCATATGGTGTATCATCTACTTTTTTGTGTTTATCATTAGAAAAATCTCTAATATTTATTAAATTAATATCTATTAAATCTTTTTCTATAGCTTTTCCAATAACGCTAGATTTTAAAATTTCAAACATTTCTGGAAATAATGTTAATACATCAAATTTCATATTATAGCCCCTTTATAAGGTTAATTATCATTTTCTTATTTTTAATATCCACTTTTTTTACAACATCTTTTATTGCAGGAATTAATAAATCTGTATTTTCTTCTCTTTTAATAACATATACATCATTACTACCAGTTGAAAAAACATCTATTATTTTTCCTACATATTCATTATTTTCTAAATATACGTTAGTATCTATTAAATCAACAATAAAATATGTATCTTCTGGAAGTTTTCTAGCATCTTTTCTAGAAATTTTTATATAACAATTTCTAAATTTTTCAGCTTCTTCTATTGAATCAATATTTTTAAATTTTATTAAAACTTGATTTTTGTGGAATCTAACTTCTTCGATTTCATATTCAGTTAATTCTTTGTTTTTTTCTATGAAGACTTTTTTTATTTCTTCAAATCTACTTACATCATCTGTAAAAGGATTTACTTTAACTATTCCTTTTAATCCTGATGTATTTACTATTTGACCTATTTCAAAATATTCTTGCATCTTAATTTCCTTAATCAACAAACTCTATAACTATTTTTTTATTTTCTTTAGAAGCTATGGCTCTCATTAATGTTCTGATAGATTTTGCAATCTTACCATTTTTACCAATAACTCTTCCCATATCTCCTTTGCTTACTCTAACTTCATATTTAGTTTCTTTTTCTGAAGGTATTTCAGTAACTGATACAGTCGCATTTTCAGGAATTAAGCTTTCAATAATTGTTTCTAGAATTTCTTTCATATTAAGCCTCCTAGCACTTCTTATTAGTTAGCTTTTTCTATTAAAGCTTTAACTGTATCTGTTGGTTTTGCACCATTTTTAATCCATTTTTCAACTAATTCTTTGTTTAATACAACTGTTGCTGGATCTGTCATAGGATCATATGTTCCTATTTTTTCGATAATTCTTCCATCTCTTGGAGATTTAGAATCTGCTACTACAATATGGTAGAATGGAGCTTTTTTCTTTCCAACTCTTTGTAATCTAATTTTTACCATAAAATATTCACCCCCTGAAAATTCTTTATATTTATATAAATTTAAAAATTTAAAAACTAATCTATAAATTTTACTATTTAAATTATTAAAACTATTTTAAATCAGTAAAATCTTTTAAATCCATATTTCCATTTCCAAATTTTTTCATCATTTTTTTCATAGCACCTTTATTATTAGTCATCTTTTTCATCATCTTTTGGGTCATTTCATATGAATTCATAAACTTATTTATATCTTGTACTGTAGTTCCGCTTCCTTTAGCAATTCTTAAACGTCTACTACCATTAAGGATTTTAGGATCACGTCTTTCTTCTTTAGTCATTGAAGATATTATAGCTTCGATCTTGTCAAATTCTTTGTCATCAACTTTAACATTTTTTAAAGCATCCATACCAGGTAACATTTTTAATATAGATGAAAAAGAACCAAGTTTCTTAACTTGTTTTAATTGAGCTAAATAATCATCTAAATCAAACCCTTGTTTTTTTAGTTTTTTCTCTAATCGCAATGTCTCTTCTTCATCAAATGTTTCTTCTGCTTTCTCAATGATTGATAAAACATCACCCATTCCTAAAATTCTAGATGCCATTCTATCTGGATGAAACTCCTCAATATCACTCAATTTTTCACCTGTTGCTGCATATTTTATAGGTTTTCCTGTTACCTTTTTAACAGATAATGCACTACCACCTCTTGTATCACCATCAAGTTTTGTTAATATAACTCCATCTATTCCAAGCTCATCATTAAAACTACTTGCAACATTTACAGCATCTTGACCTGTCATAGCGTCAACTACTAATAAAATTTCATGTGGCTTTACATCAGCTTTAACTTTTTTTAGTTCTTGCATTAACTCTTCATCTATATGAAGTCTACCTGCAGTATCTAAAATTATTACATCATTCATTTTTGAATAAGCCTGACTTATTGATTGTCTAGCTATAAGTGATACATCTTTTGTGTTTTCATTTGCATATACTGGTATGTCTAACTGTTTTCCAACAACTTGTAATTGTTTTATAGCGGCAGGTCTGTACACATCACATGCAACAAGTAAAGGTTTCTTTCCTTGTTTTCTTATGATATTAGCAAGTTTTCCTGCTGTTGTTGTTTTACCTGAACCTTGAAGACCAACAAGCATTATAATTGTTGGTGGGTTTGATGAAAAAGATATCTTGCTATCTTCTCCACCTAACAGATCAACTAATTCATCTTTAACAATCTTTACAATTTGTTGTCCTGGAGTTAATGACTTTAAAACATCTTGACCTACAGCTTTTTCTTCAATAACTTTAATAAAGTCTTTTACTATTTTGTAGTTAACATCTGCTTCTAATAAAGCAAGTTTAACTTCTCTTAGAACTTCTTTTAAATCACCTTCTGTGACTCTTGTTTTTCCTCTTAATTTTCTAGTAATTTCTTGTAGTCTTGATGATAATCCTTCAAAAGCCATATTTACCTCCTAAATTCATCTGAAAAATTTTAGTTTTAAATTATTTAGTAATTTATAATTTAATTAAACTAAACAATTTAATTCTGATTTGATATGTTCAAGAATTTTTGCAACTTCTTTATCTGATGATTGTTGCTTGATTTTAGTTATTTCAGATAATATTACAGCTATTTTTTCTTCTTGCATCATCGTCTTTTTCATAATCCCTAGCTTTTCTTCGTATTCGAAAAGCTTATTTTCCCCCTTCTTTATATTGTCTCTTGCAGCTTGCCTAGTAATATTATAATTTTCAGCAATTTCTGATAAAGACAAATCATTATTGTAGTAATCATCTATAAAACTAAATTGTTTTTCAGTAAGTAATTTTCCGTATATTTGGCATAAAATACTAACTTCAATCTTCTTTTCCATAGATAATCACCCCTTTTAAAATGTAATGCTAATATACTTTACACCTTTTTAGTGCTTTTGTCAAGCTTTTACATCATTTTTTTATCATTTTTATTTGCTTTTTTAATTAGTTTTATAATTTTTACTTATTTATTTTTTCGACAATGATTTATCTTTCATATAAAAAGATGGAATTATTTAAAATAAAATAATCCCATCTTTATTTAATCATATTTTCTTTTTTACTTATTATTTATCTCATCTATTTGCTTTTGCGTGTAAACAACTTGTCCTTCATACTCTATACCATATACACCTATGACAACTGTTCTTTCAAAATCTATAGCAACTGCAAAGCTTTCTATATCAATTCCCAAATCATCTTTCAAATCTTTTGAATCAAAGTAACGATAATTTGCACTATTTACAGACAATTCGTCAGAATTGTTTATTGCGTTTGTAACTGATTCTTTTAATGTATCATCTAATTCATCTAAACTCTTTCCTAATGAATTTAAATTAATCTCTGAATTAGTACTAGCTTTATCTTTAACAACAGCTACTCTTTCTCTAACTATTTTAAGTTGTTCTGAAAAAGTTTTAACTCGCATCCCTTTATATGTATCAATTCCAGAATATGTAGCAGTAACTGCAATTAATAACGTAAGGATAACTGTAATTACTAGTATTAGCATAGTTATACCTTTTTCATCTCTCATTGTTTTCCTCCTTAGTTTTGAGTATTTGAGTAACTTGAAAGTAATTGACTAAATAATGCATCAAAATCAAATCTTGTAGATGTTGTAGGAACTCCATAATCAACACCTTTTGTATCTACTGTAACTTTTGAAATCTTGATTTCTTTTTCTGGAACTTTAGTTGTAACTTCTTCAGAAGATTCTTCATCATCTGATTTTTCTTCTTTTACTTTAGCTTCTGAAATTTTGTCTACAACATCCATACCTTCTATAACTTTACCAAATGCTGCATATTGACCATCATAAGATGTATTAGTATCAGTAACTATAAAGAAACCTGATCCTGCTGTATCATCCATTAATGATATTAATGTATCAATATAACTTTCATATCCCATCATTTGTAATAATGATAATTGATATTGATAATCTTCATAAGTATCTCTCTTCATTGAGATTACTCCTCTTTGATGACTTAATGTATTATCTGTATATCCAGCTTCAACATATTCTCCTTCGATTGAATATGCAGAATCCTCTTCTCCTTCTTTTAGAGTTTTTATATTACTTAATTTTGGTCCTGGAACATATTCTTCCTCTTCTGAAGTTTCTTCTCCTTCTACTGTAGCTTTTTCTTCATCATCTTTTTCTTCTTTGTCTTTATCTTCTTTTTCTTTGTTAGAATCTTCTTCTGTTTCTCCATTACTTAAATCAAATCCACCAATTATTGAATCATCAGTAATCTCTGAAAAAGTTTTTCCATTATAGTAACCACTATTTACAAGTGCAACAAAATTTTTTACTGTATTTGGCGCCATATCTGGATATAATTCTATTTTAATTGTTCCATAGCCTTCAACTTCCATTGTAACTATTGGATTATTATCTTTTTTTGTTTTGTTTATACCTGCTTTAGCATAATTAATGCCAAGATAAATCAACAATAAAGCAACTATTATAATTGCTATAATTAATAAAATTTTCTTTAATTTTCCCATTTAAAATCCTCTCTTTCATTTTAAGCCTAAATATTTAAGAGCATCTATAATGTCCCTTGCGCCTATTATATCTAATTTGAATTTTTCTTTCAATACTTTTTTATTACTTTCTGGAATAATACAAGTCTTAAATCCTAGCTTTTCTACTTCCTTAATTCTTTTTTCTATCATATTAACAGATCTTATTTCTCCAGTAAGTCCGTACCTCTCCAAAAACTACTACATCATCATTTATTGGAATATTTTTATAACTAGAAGCAACAGAAAGCACTACTCCTAAATCTATTGCCGGTTCATTAATTTTTATTCCACCTACTACATTTACATACACATCTTGAGATCCTAAATTAAGTCCTGCTTTTTTCTCTAAAACTGCCATAAGTAGTGTTAATCTATTATAATCAATTCCATTTGCCGTTCTTCTTGGAAGTCCAAATACGGTAGGAGATGTAAGTGCTTGAACTTCAACTAGCATTGGTCTAGTTCCTTCTAAACTTGCCACTATAACAGAGCCTGACACTTTTTCTTCTCTTTCTGAAATAAGTACTGAAGATGGATTAGTAATCTCGCACATTCCTTCTCCTCTCATTTCGAACATTCCGATTTCATTTGTAGAGCCAAATCTATTTTTTACACCTCTTAAGATTCTATATGAAAAATATCTTTCTCCTTCTAAATATAATACTGTATCTACCATATGCTCTAAAACTCTTGGTCCTGCAATATTTCCATCTTTAGTAACATGTCCAATAATTATAGTTGTAATATTTTGCATTTTGCATATTTTCATTATTTTAGCCGTTATTTCTCTTACTTGACTAACACTTCCAGGAGCAGATGTAATTTCATCAGAATACATAGTTTGGATAGAATCTATAATTACAAGCTTTGGTTTCATCTCTTCTATTGTACTTTCAATAACATTTATATCAGTTTCTCCTAAAAACATAATGTTATCATTTTTTATATTTAATCTATCTGCTCTAATTTTTATTTGCTCTGCAGACTCTTCTCCTGATACATATAAAACTTTACCTTCACCTTTAAATTTATCGCATATTTGCAAAATTAGTGTTGATTTTCCGATTCCCGGTTCTCCTCCAAGAAGTGTTAAAGAACCATTTACAAATCCTCCACCAAGTACTCTATCTAACTCATCAAATCCTGATTTAATTCTAACTATTTCTTTTTTCTCTATTGTATTTAATGAAGTAACTTCTGCCGCTTTTTTTATGCTAACTTTCTTAGTTTGACCATTTTTTACAGCTTTTTCTTCTACAAAAGTATTCCATTCATTACAAGCTGGACATTTTCCAAGCCATTTTGGAGATTCATATCCACAATTATTACACACAAATATACTAACTGGTACTTTTGCCATTTTTCCTCCTAAACTAAAAAAATTTACACA
>CALWZY010000071.1 GCA_944386155.1 uncultured Clostridia bacterium
GTTAGGTAGCTAACAATGAAAAGAGGTGCTTTTTTGGAAAAGAAAGTAGAAGTTGGAAGAAAAATAGAAATGCTTTCTAGACAGATTAGAAGAAAGGTAGATGAAAGTATTTCATCACAAGATTTGACTGCAAAGCAAGCTATGATTCTTCTTGTTATTTATGATCTATCAAAAGTAAAAGATGTCTATGCTAAAGACATTGAAGATGCTTTTGATATGAGAAGAGCAACCGTAACAGGTATTTTGCAACTTATGGAGAAAAACGGAATTATAGTTAGGGAAGAAAATAATGTTGATGGAAGATTAAAAAGAATTAGACTTACACAAAAAGCAATTAATTTAAGATTAAAAATGAAAAAAAATATTCAAAAAGTAGAGTCTAATTTGTTATCAGATCTATCAAAAGAAGAAATAGAGACATTTTTAAAAATTATGGAAAAGATGTCTCATAATTTATGTACAAAGAAAGAGGAGGAAAGTAATGATTAAGAAATTAGCAAGTTACGTAAAAGAGTACAAAAAAGCTGCTATACTAACACCTTTATTCGTCATTTTAGAAGTAGTCATGGAAGTTATAATTCCTCTTTTAATGGCTAAAATAATAGATGTTGGTATTGCAAATAGTGATGTTAATTATATTGTTAAAATGGGTATATTTTTAACAATATCAGCAATAATGTCACTTATATTTGGTATGCTTTCAGGAGCATTTGCTGCAAAAGCATCTGCAGGATTTGCTAAAAATTTAAGAAAAGCAATGTTTTATAAAGTACAAGATTATTCATTTGAAAATATTGATAAATTTTCAACATCAAGTTTAATTACTAGAATGACTACAGATGTTACTAGAGTTCAAATGGCATTTCAAATGATAATTCGTATACTAGTTAGAGGACCAATTATGATGATATTTGCACTTCTTATGGTATTATCTATTAGTGCAAAATTATCTTTAGTATTTTTAATTGCAATCCCAGCTTTAGCTGCAATGCTTATATTTATATCATTAAAGGCACATCCAATATTTGAAGCTGTATTTAAAAAATATGATAAGTTAAATAGAGTTGTTCAAGAAAATTTAAGTGGAATAAGAGTTGTAAAAGCTTTTGTTCGTGAAAAAACAGAAGAAAAGAAATTTCAAGATGTTAATGATGATATAAAAAATTATTTTGTTAAAGCTGAAAAGATTGTAGCTTTTAACAGTCCAGTAATGCAACTTACAATTTATACATGTATACTAGTAATTTCTTGGATTGGATCAAGATTAATTGTAGGTGGAGCTATGCAAACAGGACAACTTTCAAGTATTATTACATATGCTTGGCAAATATTGTCTAGTTTAATGATGCTTTCTATGGTATTTGTTATGATAATTATTTCACAATCATCTGCAGAAAGAATTGTTGAAGTTATAGATGAAGAGCCAGCTATTAAAAATCCTGAAAATCCTATAAAAGAAGTTAAAGATGGATCAATTTCATTTAAAAATGTTAGCTTCTGTTATAGTGATGAAAAAGATAAAAATAAATTTGCACTAGAGAATATTAATTTAGATATTAAAGAAGGAGAGACTATCGGTATTATTGGTGGAACAGGAAGTTCTAAATCTACATTAGTTCAATTAATTCCTAGACTTTATGATGTAACTAAAGGCGAAATTAAAGTAGGTGGAGTTGATGTAAGAAAATACGATATCCATGCTTTAAGAGATTCTGTTGCAATGGTACTTCAAAAAAATGTACTATTTTCAGGAACTATTGCTGAGAATTTAAGATGGGGTAAAAAAGATGCAGATCAAGAAGAACTTGAAGATGCATGTAAACTTGCTCAAGCAGATGGATTTATTCAAGAATTTCCATCAAAGTATGAGACAGTGTTAGACCAAGGTGGTACTAATGTATCTGGTGGTCAAAAACAGAGAATTTGTATAGCAAGAGCTATATTAAAGAAACCAAAAATATTAATATTAGATGATTCAACTAGTGCAGTAGATACTAAGACAGATAGTTTTATTAGAAAAGCATTTAGAGAGGAAATACCAAACACAACAAAAATTATTATTGCTCAAAGAGTAACTTCAGTAGAAGATGCTGATAGAATAATTGTAATAGATAATGGAAAGATTAATGGAATTGGTACTTCTGAAGAATTATTAAAAACAAATAAGATTTATAGAGAAGTATATGAATCACAAATGAAAGGAGATGAGGATGCAAGTGGAGAAGAACATGAAAAAGAAAACGTCTAAACTAGCGACAATCAAAAGATTACTTAAATATGTTACATCTAATTATAAGATTCAATTAGTAGTTGTTTTTGTAAGTATTATTATTAGTGCTATCGTTGGAGTTATTGGTATTGAATTTATTAAGTTCTTAATCGATGATTTTATTACTCCACTTATGACAGCTCAAAATCCTGATTTTACAGATTTATTTAATG
Organism: uncultured Clostridia bacterium; assembly: GCA_944386155.1. GTDB lineage: Bacteria > Bacillota > Clostridia > TANB77 > CAG-508 > UMGS1994. Next base: position 2,443 of record CALWZY010000071.1, read on the forward strand.
TTATTTGTATGATGGCCTTAGTATATTTAGCAGGTGTAATTGCAACATATACATATAACAGAATAATGATTACAATTGCTCAAGGCACTCTTCAAAGAATTCGTAAAGAATTATTTGATCATATGCAAAAATTGCCTATAAGATATTTTGATAGCAGACCACATGGTGAAATAATGTCTGTTTATACAAATGATGTTGATACTTTAGAGCAAATGATTACTCAAAGTATTCCACAAGTACTATCAGCTTTAATCACGATGGTTACAGTATTAGTATCAATGTTTGCAACTAATATTTATTTAACATTAGTTGTTCTTGGTATGGTTGTTATAATGATTTTTGTTTCTAAATATTTAGGAGGAAACAGTTCTAAATTTTTCGTAAAACAACAAGAAGATATAGGAAAAATAAATGGTTACATAGAAGAGATGATGGAAGGACAAAAAGTAGTTAAAGTATTTAACTATGAAGAAGAATCAAAAGACAGATTCGATGATTTAAATGAAGCTTTATGCGAAAGTAATGCGAAAGCAAATGCATATGCAAACATATTAATGCCTTGTATTATGAATATAGGAAATTTAGGATATGTATTAGTTGCAGTAATTGGTGGTATGCTTTCAGTTCACAATATTCTTACAATAGGAAGTATAGCAGCTTTCTTACAATTTGTTAAAGCTTTTACAAATCCTTTAGGTCAAGTTTCACAACAAATGAACTTTATTATAATGGCTTTAGCTGGATCTGAAAGAATATTTGCTCTAATAGATGAAGAAGTAGAAGTAGATGATGGATATGTTACATTAGTTAATGCTAAAATGGAAGATGGAAAGATTGTTGAGTCTAAAGAAAGAACTGGAATGTGGGCATGGAAACATCCTCATCAAGATGGAAGAATTACTTATACAAGACTACGTGGTCAAGTTGAATTTGAGAATGTTCAATTTGGATATGAGGAAAATAAGAGAATTCTTCATGATATAACACTTGCTGCAAAAGAAGGTCAAAAAGTTTCTTTTGTTGGTGCTACAGGTGCTGGTAAGACTACAATTACTAATTTAATTAATAGATTTTATGATATCCAAGAAGGTAAAATTAGATATGATAGAATAAATATTCAAAAAATCAAGAAAGATGATTTAAGAAGATCACTTGGTATGGTACTTCAAGATACAAGTTTATTTACGGGTACTATAAAAGATAATATAAGATATGGTAAATTAGATGCAACAGATGAAGAAATAATTGAAGCTGCAAAACTTTCAAATGCAGATCAATTCATTAGAAAACTTCCAAAAGGTTATGATACAGAAATAACAGGAAATGGTGAAGGTTTATCACAAGGTCAAAGACAACTTTTATCTATTGCAAGAGCTGCTTTAAATAATCCACCAGTTTTAATATTAGATGAAGCAACATCAAGTATTGATACAAGAACTGAAAAAATAGTTCAAGAAGGTATGGATAAATTAATGAAAGGTAGAACGGTTTTTGTAATAGCACATAGATTATCTACTATAAGAAATTCTGATTTAATAATGGTACTAGATCACGGTAGAATCATTGAAAGAGGAAACCATGAAGAATTAATTGCTAAAAAAGGAACATATTATGGTTTATATACAGGTGCTATAGAAATAGATTAAAATATTATTTAAAATTATAAAAAAATAAATGACTCTAAATTATTAAGATTTACTTAGTAGTTTAGAGTTATTTTTTGTTTTTTTTACTTGAAATATTATTTAGTAAGTTATAGAATCTAAAATGGAAATAAAAAATAAATAAAATATATAGAATAAATAAAATTATTAATAAAAATTAAAGGAGGAAGAAAAATGAAGAAAATAATTTTAAGAAATAGTATTATTATAAGTTTTGTATTATTTCTTTTTTTGATGTTTTCTAATATTTCTTATGCAGACTATGGCGTCCCAGAAATAATAGAATATGATGCTACTATAATAGCTGAAGATGGAGTAGAAGTAGAAGATTCTTTAAGTGGAAATCAAATAGTAAAAATACCTTATGGAGATAAAGTTCATGTACTTTATGAAACTGAAGGTAAAGCTTTTGCAGAATATAATGGAAAAACAATATCAATTAACTTAGAAGATATTAAACCTGCAAGTGAAGATGTAGATATATCTAAAGCACAAGGTGGACAAAAAAATATGTATGTATATAGAGAAGGAGCATTTTTATATAAAGGACCTTCTATTACATATGGTAAACTAGATGAAAATATAGAAATACCAGTTGGTACAATAGTAAAAATAGAAGCTTCTACAGAAACGTGGGGATATGTAGAATATAATGGATATAAAGGCTGGGTATATATTTATACATCTGATTATGTAAGTCCATATAATATGGTTTGTAGCTTAACTGAAATTGCATATAAAGAAACATCACATTATATAACTATAAATGAAATAGAATTAACAGATGGCCCAGGAAGTAGTAATGTAGTTGGCACAATACCTGCAGGAGAAAAAATAGATTTTTATTTATATTCTAATTATCCAGATCCTCATGGGGAATGTGACTATGTAGTTTATAAAGATTTAAAAGGTTGGTTTCAATGTAACGAGCAAGATGTTTACAAAGATTATTCTGAACAAGATTTAAGCATATTTGCAATATCTGATTGTGAAATTTATGAAGACACAAGTTATAATAAAAAAATTGGTACAATACCTGCATATTCAGAATTTAAATTAATATATGAAACAGTAGATGAAATCGAACCTAAAGTTTTTATAGAATACAATGGAGTAAGAGGATGGTTAAAACATAATATTTCAGGTTCAAATGAAAATAGATTTATTTCAGAAGTGCCTAACATATATAAAAGTACTTTAATTCCTAACAAATCAATTAATATAATTGATATTAATACAAAAGAAAATACAGGAAAATCCTTAGAAGCAACCAAAGAATATTATGAAATATATAATTACTATGATTTTGATAATAAAACAACATATATTTATGTAGAAGATACAGAAAATAAAGAAAATACAGGATGGATTATTTCAAATAGTAGTGATTATTCTTCTAGATATAATTATAGTGATGCTGACTATGAATTTTATTTAAATAATTATGTTGATTTATCTAGTGTTTTAGAAGTTAATGATGATACTCAAAGTACTGATATAGCTAAAGAAAAAGAAGAAAGTAAAGAAAGTGATAAAAGAAATATTGATAGTATTTTAGAAAATAAATTATTACTATGTGTTATTTTAGCAGTTATAATTTTTGTAGTAGCAATAATTATTATAGTTTTAGTTAATAAAAATAAAAAGAATAAAGTAAATAAAGAAGAAACATCTAAAGAATAAAATATAGAGAGTAATAAATAAAAAATAATAATTAAAAAACAACAAAGAAAGTGATTAAAAAATGTTTTTCTTAATAAAATATATGATTATTTGCTTATTTATGACTATTTTAATTGAAACTTTTATAGCTTTTATAATTGGAATAAGAAATAAAAAAGATTTTATAAATATTATATTAGTGAATTTTATGACGAATCCTTTAGTTGTAAGTATTCCAGTTTATTTTAATATAGTTTATAATGCAAATTATAGAAATATTTCATACATAATACTAGAAGTATTTGCTTTTGTTACAGAAGGTTTTGTATATAAAAGAACATTAAATTTTAAAAAAATAAATCCATATTTAGTTTCATTTATTCTAAATATAGTATCTTTAGTATGTGGAGAAATTATCGGAAGAATTTAAATATGATATAGGAGAAAAAAATGGCAAGTTTAATAATACATTTATATGTAGCACAAGAATACTTAAAAAAACATACAGAAATTTTAAATAAAGAAGATTTTTTAAAAGGTTCGCTAGCACCAGATTTAGAAAAAGAAAAAGTTAAAGCTCATTATGGGAAGGTTACGGCAAAACCTATATTAAAAGATTATTTAATGGATAATGGAATAAACAATGATTTTGATAAAGGTTATTTTATTCACTTACTTACTGATCTTTTGTTTTATAATTATTTAATAGATATAGATTATCAAATAAATAAATATGGACTAAATACTTGGAAGAAATTATTATATGATGATTATGATATAATAAGCACTAAATATGTTGAAAAATTGGATGTCGAAATTCCGGAATGTATACAAAAGTATATAGTGTATAAAGATAAAAGCTTATCGCTTTTTCAAGAAGAGGATTTAGACAAACTTGTTAATAATATTTCTAATATTAATATAGATAAACTTATATTAGAAATAGAAGAAAATAGTGATTTTAATACTATTGAATATTTTAAAAATATGAAATAAATAATAAAAATTATATAGAAAAAGAAAAACAAGATAAACATTTGTTATCTTGTTTTTTGTTTTTCTTGTTTTTATATATATTTCATGATATAATAAAAGCCAATTTATAGACATTTTTAATAGATTTGTATTAAAAGATATACAAATATTATCTTAATAGATATTATGTCATTAAATTTTATATACGTATATTGTAAAATAATTTTTTTTGGAGGAAATATGAATTTTAAGATACATTCAGAATATAAGCCAACAGGAGATCAGCCTGAAGCAATTAAAT
>CALWZY010000072.1 GCA_944386155.1 uncultured Clostridia bacterium
CTTGGCATTGTAACAATACCTACTATCTTTTTCCATCCTTTAAGATTAATAGCAGCAACTATTAATGCTGTATTTACTACTGATCCAACTATTAATTGAGAATTTTGAGTAATTACACTTCCGGCTCCAAATACACTTGCAATTAATTTAGCTAAAAATGTTGGTACTAATAGGGCAATTAATCCTAATATTATAGCTTGCATGATCTCTATTCCTTTTGAAAAATCATACATTGTTTTATTTAAAATATTTTCTTTTTCCATTTGACTTTACTCCTTTTGTTTATATTTTCAATACTCATTATAAGTCAAATAGAAAAAATATTCTACTACAAATTAAAAATAAATATTAATCTATAAAAATCAATATTTATTCTTAATTAACTATTATTAAATTATCTATCTAATTCTCTTTGAACAGGAGTATATACATATATAGATATCCTATCATCTTCAAATTCATCTTCTATTTTTCTTGCTGTAACACCTTTAATTTTTCTTAATTCCTCATCTAAATCACTTGAACTATAAATTGGTCTTCCTTTAAATCTCATTTGATAAATTTCTGCATTATCACTAATAGTAAATACAGCAGGCTTTTTAGCTCCTACAACTTCTTCTACAAATTCAGTAATCTTACTTCCACATATTAAATCTGCCCAGTCTTGCATATCTTCTGAATTTCTAAAAAATTGAGCTTTTGTCACATGAAGTTTTCCTTTTCCATTTTTAGCTTTTCCACTAAATTCTTTTCTAGCATCTGGGTCAACACTTACTACTTCATATCCAGCTTCTGCAAGTTTTCTTCCTAAATGAGAGCACATTCCGTCACCTACACATAAAATTCTTTTATATTTACTTGCAGGAAAATTCTTCGTCACTTCATCATAAACAATATTTGATGGAGTTTCAATAATCCTATACCAATCTAAAAAATCTACAAATAACTGCTCACATCTTGCTCTGCTAATTCCCTCAGGGCATTTAACTCCAGTATTATGATACTCATATCCACTTGACATATCTAATTCATTAATTTTCTCAAATATTGTGTATATTAAAGCTTGAAGATCATCATCAGACAGTCTATCTGGATTAGTATATAATACTTCTCTTCCTTTTTCTATTACTTCTGTTCTAAATCTTGCTATTTCTTGCAATTCTTCAAATATACCCATAAAAACCTCCAAATTGCTTATATTATAACATGATATAAAGCCAATTTCAACTTATGTAAACTAATTTGTGTTTATTGACTTTTGATTTTAATATGTAATTTAGTACTAAAAAACAAAAAAATAAAAAGTGACAATTTTTCTTACAAATTGCCACTTTTTAATTATTAATCTGCTAATGAAGAAACCTCTTCTATCATTTGATAAAAATCATCAATATCAGCAGAATTTTCATCAAATATAAATGCATAAACATTATTATATGGTTTAAAACTAACATATGAAGAATTCCTATATCCACCTTTGCTTAAACTATCTTCAATATCATTAATATATACATAATACTCTGCATCAAATCCTATAATAATTTTTTTATCTCCATTTATCACTTTATTTAATTTTTTAGATAAATTATCTTTACTTTTATTATCTAATAAATAATTATTTTTATCTATTTTATAATTCATATTTATTGCTTTTAAATTATCAAGCATAATATCTTTTCTTGGTTTTAAGAAATCATACGGATTATCTGTTTTTTCATAAACGGATACTTCTGATATATAAATACCATTATTGGGCATATGTTCATTAATATATTTCTCAAAGTCAGTTTCTTCTGTTATATTTTCACATCCTAGTAAATATGCAATATTAGCTTTAGACATAATATCTTGATTATATGTTTTAGGAACATCTTTTACAGTTAAACCTTCATCACTTGGCAGACTACTATTTATAACTCTATTATTTAAGCTTATTTCATTTTGAATATTGTTCACTTCTGTAGCATCATCAGAAACATTATTATCAAAATTTGCTATGTTTGAATCAATAACTTTGTTTTCTGAAATAGCCATATTATTTTTATTAGTCTTATTTTCGTTATTTACTCTAGTAAAAATAATTATACAAGCACCAATTACTATAATTATAATTAAAAGTAAAATAATAAAAATTCTCATTTTTCTTTTCATATATACTACCTCTTTTAATTTTGTTTTATTTATCATAAAATTTAAAATCGCTATTTTTCGTTTTTGAAAAAATAATCTCTTGAATGCAAAATAAAATCTGTTTCATTATCATTTACATTATATACCTAAATTTTTCGAATATCTATATAGAATTCCATATTTTTGTAATCCATTAATCATTATGTAAACTTTTCACTAATTATTGACTTTTTATTTTCTCGTGATTATAATATTTCCATAAGATGATAAGGAGGGAAAAATTATGAAAAAAATAATAATATTTCTAATTTTAATAGTATTAATTATTGGATCTCTTGTTTTTTTATATTTCAATAATAGCTCTTCTAAAAATGAAACAGAAACAACCTCAGAAAATATGGAAAATATAACATCACTGCAAAATGATGAGAACAAATACAAATCTAGCAATATAACATATCAAATTAATGATAATATACTATTGAGTGATTACAAAACCATAAATAGATTTTACTATAGAGTTATAAAAGATTATCAAACTTACTTAGATACTAAAGATAATTTTAATAATATTTTAGAAGTTTCTGAAAAAGATTTTGAAGATAATTTTATGATACTTGTAATTACAGAAAATGCACCAGTTAACGGACTTATCTTTGATAACTTATCAGCAGATGATTCTTCATTAACTCTTAATTATGTAGTAAACTCTTCTGATAGAGATGCACAAACTGGAACTTCTATATTAGTATCAAATGATTTATATAGAGATACTATTAACATAGAAAAAACTGTTCCAGAAATGAAAATGACTTCTTATACAAATATTAGAGAATTACCAAAAGATTATTCTGTTGAAGATGCAAAAAAAGATAATTGCTTAGTAATCGATATGAAAAACAATGCTAACTATAATCTTAATAATTTAGAAGACTTTATAGAAAAAGTAAAAAATAAAGAAAATGCAGAAATAAGAATATATAATTATATGGATAATGATCAAATATATATTTATGATATAACTTATTCTAATGAAAACAAATTCTTTGTATGTGAAGATCGCACTAGATATACATCAAACAAAAATAACCATTTCACTTATGAAACATATCAAATAAATACTGATACAATAACTGTTGCTCCAAGTTCGATTTCTACTACTACACTTTATACTATCGAAGATGAATATGAATCATTATCATTTGGAATAACTGAATATTAATATAATGATATAAAATCTAAAAAAGAACTCAAATTGTTTTATTAAAATTTACAACTTGAGTTCTTTTAATTTTTACTTATATTATTTATTCTTTTTACACTATTATATTCTTATTTTTCTATATTTTATTTTAATTTTTTATTAATTATTCAGATCTTAGGGCAAGTACTGGATCTTCTTTAGCAGCTTTCTTAGAAGGAATAATACCTCCAATTAATGTTAAAATAACACTTAATATAACTAAGATAATTCCTGCAACTACTGGCATAGATGCACTTACAATATCAGAACCTGCAACATTATGGATAATCATATTTGTTGGTATAAGAAGTAATAAAGTAACTCCTATTCCTATTAATCCTGCAAGAAGTCCAATAATAAACGTCTCTGCATTAAATACCTGAGAAATATTCTTTTTAGAAGCTCCAATTGCTCTTAATATTCCTATTTCTTTCTTACGTTCTAGAACACTTATATATGTTATAACTCCAATCATTATTGAAGATACTACTAGAGATATTCCAACAAAAGCAACTAAAACATAACTTACAACATCTACAATTACAGTAACAGAACTCATCAAAGTTCCAACTATATCTGTGTAAGAAATTACTTTTTCCTCTTCTCCTTCTTCTTTCATTCTGCTGTTATAACTATCTAAAATCTTAATAATACTTTCTTTTGCTTCAAAATCTTTTGGATAAATTGAAATACTGCTAGGCTCTTTAAAATCAGCATATCCTAATTTTGATAAATTACTATCATATGTTGCTTGTTCTTTAGTCATAAGTGATGCCATAAGTTCTGAAAGCTCTTCTTCATCCATTTTCATTTTAAATGCTCCCGCAAAAGCTTCTCCGTCTATGCTAATTGCATCTGCAAGAGAACTTCCTAAATCTTTCATACTAGATGCCATTTGATTTTCCATAGCTTTTCCTAAAGAATTCATACTAGATGCCATATAAGTTCCCATTATATTAGAAATTTGTTTATCCAAGTTTTTAGATTTCATTATTTTTACTAAACTATTTGTAATAGTTTTTTTAGCTTCATCTGATTTTAAGTATTCTGCTAAATATTCATCAAATTTTGATACATCTGGTAGATTATTTTTTTCTGCATAATCTGAATAACCACTCAATACACCATTTAAGATTTCTTTAAGCTGTTCTTCTGTAAGAGTTGGTTCTCCATTTTCTTTTATAGCATCTTCTATTGCTTTTTTTAGTTGTTCACTAACTTCTTTTGATTGTAAATATTCAGATAAATACTTACTAATTTGAGTAACATCTGACTCTGGATGATTTTTAGCATAATCTTTGTATCCTTCTAAAATATCATTCATTAAGTCTTGTATCTCACTGCTTGATAATGAAAAATCTAAATTTTTAATAATAGTATCTAAATCTAAAGCTGGCATAGATACATTACTTGCTATATCTCCAAAATCGCTAAAATCAAGCTTAATCTTAGATTCATCAAATTTAAATGCAGAATTTAATTTTTTCTCATCTATTTCTATTAATGAATCCATATCAAAATCGCTATCTTCTTCTTTTGCATTAAAATCTTTTCCAGTAAATACATTTATTTTAGGATTATCTAATTGTTCTTTTAAAATTTTACTTTCTTGCGCTTCTACAATTATATGATCTGCAAGTGAATCTGGATAATATATTCCTGTTTGAAGCATAGTAGCTGCTACTCCTTCTTTTGGCTGTACTACTCCAACTATTTTTAAATCTTCTCCATTTTCAACTACTTTTTTCATATATTTTGTATTTTCTGATTTGTCAGTCCATACATCATATTCTTCATCATATTCATAATAATCTGTTGCATTTATAAGCTTAAATTTTATATTTAAAATATCTTCATAACTATATGAACCCATATTTTCTGGGACATCTACATCTTCTTCTGCAGAAAATTGCTCAACCATTTTATCTAATTCTTCATAATCTCTAAGTCCTAATGTATATAGCATAAAATCACTAATCTTTCCAGATGAAGTTAATACTAAAACACATTCATTATAATTTTCTGGCCAATGTCCTGCTTTTACATCATATTGATTCATAAATAAATCTGTATTTTCAGGCATTTTAAAAAACATATTAGTACTCATCATAGAAGACATCATACTATTTGAACTATTAGTAGATCCAATTCCAAGTCTACTAAAAGACGAATCTGGATTTACTCTTCTTAGATTTTCAGTATCAGAACTATATATTTGTGGAGTTACATTATATGAATATTCTATAGCTTTTGCATAATTATAAACATCAGAATCTCTACTTTCTAAATATTCCATAAGTGACTTAAGATCATTAGAGCCTATTGTTGAAAACATATTTGTAAGCATTTTTGTAACTTCAATATCTTTTTTCTCTTCTACCTTTTCTTCATCAGAAGTTTCTCCTCCAGCTCCTGCAAGCATTGAAGTAATATCTATTCCTGTGCTTTGTATTTGAAGTGGATATTCAGATAAAGTATCTTCTTCTACAGATTTTATATATGAATTCACACCATTTGCTAATGAAAGTATCATAGCAATTCCAATAATTCCAATTGATCCTGCAAATGCAGTTAAAAAAGTCCTTCCTTTTTTAGTTCTCAAATTATTAAAACTTAATGAAAGTGATGTTAAAAATGACATTGATGTTTTTCCCATATTTTTATGCTTTGGTTTTTCTAAATTATTTTCATCAACAATATATGGATCACTATCATTTATTATTTTTCCGTCTCTTAAATTAACAATACGTGTTGAATACTTCTCCGCAAGTTCTGGATTATGTGTTACCATTACAACTAATCTATCTTTTGCAACTTCTTTTAAAAGTTCCATAACTTGAACACTTGTCTCTGTATCTAAAGCACCTGTTGGCTCATCTGCAAGTAGTATATCTGGATCATTTACTAAAGCTCTTGCTATTGCAACTCTTTGCATCTGTCCTCCAGATAATTGATTAGGCTTTTTATGTAATTGTGCTCCAAGTCCTACTTGCTCTAATGCTTTAATTGCTCTTTGTTTTCGTTTTCGTTTTGAAACGCCAGATATAGTAAGAGCAAGCTCAACATTTGCTAAAATATTTTGATGCGGAATTAAATTATAACTTTGAAATACAAATCCTATTGTATGATTTCTATATGAGTCCCAATCTCTATCTTTATATTTTTTAGTTGATATTCCATTTATTATTAAATCTCCTGAATCATATCTATCAAGACCTCCAATAATATTTAAAAAAGTAGTCTTTCCTGAACCACTAGGACCTAAAATAGATACAAATTCATTATCTCTTAAATTTAAGCTTACATTGTCTAGTGCTTTTTGCACTAACCCTCCTGTTTTATATTCCTTACAAATATTTTTAATTTGTAACATTTTAAATTTCTTCTCCTTTTTCCTTTTTTGCACATAGATTATTATAACACATATAAATTAAAATCTAATATATAATACTGATATTTTTTATATTATTTCATAAAATATCATAGCTAAATAGTCTTAAATAAAACTTAAAAACTTAAAAATCACTTCTCTATCTTTTATTTATAATAACTCACTATATATTTTTAAACATAGTATTTGTATTCATTTATTTTTTTATTTCTTCATTTTATAATTACTTTATTAAGCATAATTAATTTATACTTTATTT
>CALWZY010000073.1 GCA_944386155.1 uncultured Clostridia bacterium
AACAAGAAAAAAATAATAGCTTTAATAATTATTATATTATTACTTGCAGGAGCAGGATTTGGTGCTTGGTGGTACTTAAGTAATAAAGAAGATTCTAATGAATCAGATAAGGTAAGTTTAGAGTGGGGAGATTTATATCTTGAAGTTTTAAACGATACTGATAAATTAGAAGATATGGAAAATCAAAAAATTCAATTATGTGATTTAGATAAAGATAGTATTCCAGAATTAATTATCTATGGTATAAAAAATGCTACTGAATATGTTGCAAATATTTATAAGATAAATGATGAAAATAAGGTAGATACAATACGAGTATCTTTAGATAATGAATTTGATTTAAAACTTTTCTATGATGGAAATAAAGATGATTATGTTTGGTATGCAGTATCTACAAATAAAGACGAGACTAAATATTACAATTTGAACATTGAAAATGGAGAATATAATTCAGAAGAAGTTAAATTAGTTATAGGAACTGATAGTGTTGAGATAAAAGACAATTATAGTCAAAAAGTAGATTTTGATAAAAACGCATCAGAAGATGAAAAGAAGGATGTATTAGACGAAGCTAGTGATAAATATATTCCAACTGAGGACATGATAACAGATGAAATAAAACAAGAAGTAGAATTAATTAAAGTTTTAGCAAAAGTAAAAAGAATAGATACTACAAAAGGTTTCGTATATTCTAAAGTTAGTAAAACAGTTAATGGTTATTCTTATAAATTTCCTGTAATTAATATTGATTCAGATGATGTTAAAAAAATGAATTCTGAAATAGAAAAGAAATATGGTTTCCCTGAAAATATTAGTTCAAGTAATTATTACAATTATGTTGGCTTAGAAACTGAAGAAATTTCTTATTCATATGAAATAAAAAATAATATTCTTTCTTTAGTTGTATGGATGGGAGGAAATGAAAGCATTTGGGCAGATACTTATAATGTAGATTTAAACACATCTTCAAAAATTAGTTCTGAAGCATTACTTGAAAAATACGGATTTGATAAAAATAATGTTATTGAAAAATCTACAGATGCAGTTACAAATTATTTTGAGGATATGATAAATAAAGAAAAGAAATTGAACATGTGGGAGACTCTATATGGAGAAAAATATGTAAAAGAGTGGAAAGCAGAAATTAAACCATATATTGAAAAATTAAAATTATTTGTAAATGAAAACAACGAATTATGTATTCTTGGAGAATTTACACACGGTGGAGGACAATGGAGTTGTACACAAACTGTTGTAGTAAATATTTCTAAAGAATTTAAAGTAACTGAACTTGAATTTGATAAAGGCCCAATAACTCACTATATAATTGATACTTATATTCCAACTCAACCAGAACTTGAGGAAGATGAGAAAAAAGAAGAAAAAGAAGAGAATAAAGAAGAACCAGTTAAACAAAATAATACTTCTTTTTCAGGAACAACAACTGTATCAGAGGGAACATATAATAGAAATAAAGGAAATAGTGGGAATATTAAAATAAAGAATTCAAAAAAAGGACAATTTGATTTTGATATATATTGTGAGTATATGCTACCTGCGGGATATCCTAATATGGGAACTTTGCAAGGTACAGCAAAAGAAGTATCAAAAGGAGTTTTTGAATATTCAGAGTCAAAAGCTCAAAATAATATTCAAGACTATAAAATTACATTTAAAGTTTCTAACGGAAAGATAGTGATAGAGGAATCTGAACCTTATTGGGGTGCTGGTCATAATGTTACTTTTAGTGGAACATTTGAAAAATAATTAATTAAAAATTATTTATATGATTAATAATTAAAAACACTTGCTTTTAAATGTAAAATTTGTTATTATTTAAAAGCAAGTTATTTTATGCCGTCGTGGCGGAACTGGCAGACGCACATGACTCAAAATCATGCGGGAAACCATGTGGGTTCGAGTCCCACCGACGGCACCAAATATTTAAACTTTAAAGTTAGCAATATTGCTAGCTTTTTTATTTTATAAGAATATACAATATACATAAATTGACAAACCTAGCCTAGCATGTTAAACTTTAAAAGATGAAAAATTTGTTTTAACTCAATCATCATGTAACATGCTGACTTTGTTTCAGGCGTATGCCAGGAGAAAAAACATGAAAGGATGGAAAGAGTCACCAGTTGTTGAATACTATACGGTTAGTATAGGAGTATTTGTATTTAATCCGATTTGTGCGAAAAGCAGATTAGATATCAAGAGTGCTCAAAAGTATTTTACATCTTATATAAATGCTGCGAGTACTTATGATCAAAAATGTTCATTAGAAAGAGCACGAGCTTTATTACAATGGGCAGAAAGCTGTAAAGGAGATTTATACGATTATTACAGTTCTTTAGATAGAATCGTTTTTAAATTCGGATTTGAAGATTTGGATATGATGAAACAATTTGTAGACAACATTAAAACAATCATTCCTGACTTAACAAAAGGTGAGTAACCATCAAAAATGCCATCTCATGCATTTGCAAGAGGTGGCTAAAACTTTTTATATGTGTTATAATAAATTCATATTTATAAAATGTTATTTTAAGGGGATATATATGGAAACGATTTATTTTTTAGATACAGAAATGCCGATTCCTAGTAAAGGTAGTAATATTAATAGTTTTGAAGATGTTTATTCTAAACCAGTAAAGGATTTGGATACTTCACATACGATTCCTGTTGTAACTTGGGTAGAACAAGAATTTGATAAAATTTTAAAAAACAGTGGAGCACATACAAAATACGATTTTTCAGATATTTCAGTAGCCTTTTTTAATAGTCAATATTATAATATTCCAGATGCTTTTTTTAGTCCAAATAAAAGGCTAATCTCAATAAAAATAGATCCTTATTATTGGTGCAATGGTAAAGCATCAAATGTTCAATTATCAACAATACATGAATTTGCACATGCAGTAACTTCATCTTCTTATCAAGTTGGAACAGCTGTTACAGAAGGAATATCTTTGTTTTTCGAAAAGTTATATTGTAAATTATATGGCATTCCTTATGATGATGAAAAATATGATGAAGGATATATGTTTTCTGAAAATCTAATAAATGTAATTATCGCAAAAGTATATAATTATGATTTAGATACATTTTTTGAGCGAATTAAAAAAGGAAATGAAGAAAGTTTTATTAAAGATATTGACGAATATTTAAAAAGTCAGAATATTAGATATAGTGCAAATGAATTATTAAGAATGTCATCTATCCTTTTCTATGCCAAAAAAGTTACTAATAAACCTTTTGAAATATATCATAAAAGCGAAGAAATGGAGCAACTTAGAAAAGATATATTACAATCATTTTTGGATACGGAAAAATATGATTCTAGAAAAAAACTTGATGATTATAGTGATACAATTAAATATATTTTAGATATATATGATAAAATATATTCAAAATACAAAGGTGATCTTATTATTTTTTCAAACACATTTGATAGAGAATTAGGTTTAGCAATGGTTAATAATAGTGATTTACCACTTGAAAAAGATTCAGTAAAAGCTGTTTATAAAAAAGTAGCTGATATTATAAATAATGATAGTCGTATAGACCATACCCATAAATTATCAAGTTATGATGAATATAGTGATAATGACGGTAGATAATAAAAAACGGATGATTTTTTATATTATAAATCCTCCGTTTTTCCTTTTTGTCATCTTGTAGGTAAATTCCGCCACCATTTTAAGTCTTCCTCTGGAGTCGCAGCATAGGTCCAGACGCCACCGTTTTTATGTGGAATTGCAGGAAGTAATTCTGTTTTTCCGTGATGCTTTGACGATATTTCTCTTTCGATAAAGATTATAAGCTTTTCAGTTGATGGTTTATTTTCTCCATCAGGTCCTGGTCCGTCAAAAGAGGGAACTAATCCTTCATCATTAATTGACCAGGGCGGAAGCGGAAACCATTTGAAAGTGTTAATACCATCGAATGTACCATCAGGATTTTTAGACCAGACTCTTTTGCAATAGGTCATTTTAATCTGCCGTTTTTCAGCACATGTTGCACATATAAACGGCTCAGAATCCCCATAAGGTCGCCATAGCTTAACGCCCTTTTTTCCACAGATATGACATCTGTAGGTTTCATTTTCCATACTTTTGCCCTCCTGCCAACAGGCAATTTGGTTGATAAGTTACAAAATTTTTACTGTTTTTGATTATAGCATAATTTGTCTTATTTTAGCAAATATTTTTTAAATTAGTCATATAGTATTTTAAAAGTTCTAAATTTGGTTTTATATAATTTTATTAATTGACACTAAAATGTCTAATTGGTAAAATTAATACTATAATAAGGAGGAACTTATATAATGGACATAAAAGATGTTAATCAATGCCATTTAGAAGATAAAGAAGGATGTTATCATTTAACAAGAAGTGTGCATGAAAAAAGTATATCTGAGATGGGGTTAGGGCCTAATATTGGTATAAGAAGTAAAGACGGTGCTGGAAATGAAAAAACTTCTAAAGTCTTTTTTGCAAAATCATTAGAAGGTGCATTAATATTTTTAAATAGAAACCTTAATATCTTTTATTCTGCTGCTAAAAATAATGATTTAGATAGATATAAAAATGCTTTAAGTGATGATAATTTAGAGGAGTATGAAAGAATCTTTAATGAGAATGTTCATGAAAACATGACAGAAGAAGAACTTACATTTGTTGCACTTAGTTTAGGAAAATTATATTTTGAAAATGGTATATACTATAAATTAGATTTAAACTATTCCACTAGAGAAGAGTTTGATAACATGCATAAAACAAGTCAAGATGAAATAGATTATTTTAGTGATGATATAAATGAAGAAAGACCAGATGAACATCCGGCATTAAGTAATATGCATACAAGGACAGGAAGAGGAGTAAGCCCTGATAAAATGACTTTAATGACTTCAAATGGTAGTAAATCAGCACTTGGAGTTATAATAAGCATGGCTGAAAAATATAGGAGTTTAAATCCTAATAAGCCATTACCTGTTTTAGTACATAAAGATGGAAAAAAAGATAGACCTCTTTTAGATATATTAGTTGATAGATATAAAACAAAAGCCACAGAAGAACTAGGAAGAGAAACTTTAGAAGAACAAAAAGATACTTTATTATTAGATAATATATCAAATGAACAATTAAGACAGGAAAGAGATATTGTAAGGCAAAGAAGTGAAGGAAAAAATTCTTTAATTAATTTAGGAGATTAATTTTTATGGTAGATATTAATTATGCAAATGCATATACTGAGGTATTAGAGATATTAAAATATATTCCAAAAGAAGATTATAATAAAATTCCAAAGAATAAGATTGAATTATATGAAACTTATTCGAATAAAAACTATAATTTTATATATAATCCTGATAAGACTCTTGACGAGCAAAATGTTTCAAAAATTGCTAAAGGTGTTATAGCTATTTTGTATAGAGATTATTGGGCAAATGAATCTCAAAGAGAATTTATTATTAAAAAACAAAATTATGATAGGATGAAAATAGAGGAGCTTAAAAGAGAAAAATACGATCCAAATAAGATTTTTTCAAATAAAGATGATACTTCTGATAATATTAAAGTAGATATAAATAAAGATAATTATTTATTAAATAAAGAAGATATAAAATGGTATAAAAAATTCTTCAAATTTATTATAAAGATTTTTAAGAAATAATTTAATTAGTAAAAATAATTATTAAATTAATTTAATCAAAAAATAAAAAGCGGACTTATCCGCTTTTTTTAGTGGTTGTCCGCCTTAGGCTGGAATACCAGCCCTTTTGTAATAAGTTTTAGATTGAAGTTAACATTTCT
This sequence comes from uncultured Clostridia bacterium, assembly GCA_944386155.1. Classification (GTDB taxonomy): domain Bacteria; phylum Bacillota; class Clostridia; order TANB77; family CAG-508; genus UMGS1994. Next base: position 5,823 of record CALWZY010000073.1, read on the forward strand.
TCTAAGTATTCAATTGTCATTCCTGAAGCTGTAGACATTTTTCCTTCAACTAAATGAAGAAAAGGAGTATCTGTAATTAAAATACCACCACATTTAGAAAGAGGTCTATTGTTTTGTAAGTAATCCTCAAATTCTTCAGGCGAAGGTGTGTCCATTGACATTTTTGATATATCAGTCCCGCTTAATATCTTTAAGATCTGATTTCCATCTGCATATATTACGCAATTTCCAGTATATGCATAGATATCATCTCTGCCGAACATTGTTTTAATAAGATAGCGTGCATCTTCAAGTGTCTTAGGTTTGCCATACATGTTTCCATTAAAAACGATGTTCTGATCAGCAGCTACTATGATTCTTTTTCCCCTTGATGATGTTTCTTCTAAGACTTTCATTGCTTTTCTCTTAGATATGTCTTTCAGCTGTTCTTCATAGCTTTTAGACTCATCCGGAGTTTCATCTGCATTACTTACTATTACTTCAAACGGAATCTTTCTTTTTTCAAGCATCTCTTTCCTAAAAGGAGATTTAGATGCTAATATAATATCAATCATCTTTTAATATCCTCCTAAATTCTTTTGTTAAGTCTGAAGGGTCATCATAAAAGATAACCTCGGTTGCTAAGTTACTCATCGTAAGAGAGATGTCGCTACCAGTCTTGGCGATAACATATATCGGAAGGCCAAGACAATATGCATATCCAGCTCCAATACCAAGCCCAACACCTTTTTCAGAAAATTCTACGATAAGCATATCGCATTTTTTCATAGCAGGAAAGGCATAGTCCGGCATAAGCTTTGCTCCTTCAGGAAGCTTTGCTTCTCCATACTTTTCGACATCTCTTGCCATTACGACATTTTTGATTCCAGCAGCTTCAAGAGCTAAAGTAAGATCATCAATTTTTTTCTTGTCTTCAGCTCCGTCGTGAAACTTGAGTGACATAAATGCTTTCTTCATAATGTTACTTCCTTTCTTTTTATTACATATATATTGATATGTTAAGTGTGATAATATCATCAATTATTTATTTTGTAAACAAAATATAATAATTTT
>CALWZY010000074.1 GCA_944386155.1 uncultured Clostridia bacterium
TCTTCTATATAATTTAATACTATATAAAATTCTTCACCAGTATGTGGATATGGGTATGTATCTTCATCACTATTTTCTGAATCTTCATCATCTGAATTTACAGGATCTCTATCAGGAAATACAAATGCCCATTCATCTCTTGGAACTTCTCCTAAATTACTATAAATAGTTGCATTTACTATTTCTGAAAAACTAATTTTTCCTCTTTCTGAAATTACATATTCTTCATAGTAATTTACTTTAAATGGTCCTATTAAATATTTGTCAACTTCTCCATCATAATAAGCTTTAGCATCTTCATCTTCTCCAGTTACAACAAAGTCAATTACTGGAGCTGTTACTGTTACAGTTTTGCCATTTACAGTTACTGTTTTTTGTTCAGTAATAATATTTCCATTTTCATCTTTTTTAGCGACTTTATTAATATAAGCTTCAAAAGCTTCTGCTTCTTTTTGTAGAGCTGTTGGAGCAACTACTGTACTTCCACCAGCATCTGTTGTCCACCATGCATATTGAACATATGTATATGGGAAGAAATCAGCTTCACCTGTTATTTCTACATAATAATATTTTCCATCTTCACCTTCTGCAACGAAATTTTTAGCTTTTACTAATCCATCGTCACCTTCGTATAAATCAATACCATATAAAGTTTTTCCTTGAATTGTTATTGTTATATCATCAGTAACTTCACCAGTATATTCTTTATTTGTAATATTATAAAAATCTGAAGCGTTTTCATATGTGTTTTCTGACATTTCAGCTAATATATATGCTTCTGCTGGTGAGCAATTTATAGGATCTGATTTTTTATAATATCCATATGTTAATGAGTTTGCTCCTGTATATGGATTTTGAAAACTCTCATCAGTTGTATATCCTGAAGCATCTTGTGATTCTTCAAATAATTTTTTACCTATATCATTTAATGTTAAATATGGTTCAGATGATGATTTATCACCTTGAATTACAAGTGTACTACTATAGCTTGGTAAGTTTGTTCCTCTTTGACAACATAAAATGTTGTACATTTCAATTAAATCTTGATGTCTTACATAAGGAAATTCTGGTGGATCTCCTATGCCTATTGAAACCATTTCATTTGTTGCTGTAGCTAAAGATTTATATTGAAACATTCCAAATACTATAACTAAAACAGCAAATACAATTAAAATTATTGAAATTTTAACAATCTTGCTTTTCTTATTCATATTAATCCACCACCTTTCTTTTACTTAATACTTTTCTTATCTTGTACCTATTTTTTGTAAGTATGTATATAACAATTATTGATATTATTGAAATCGTTATAATAGCTGACATATAAATTAATGTTTCACCTGTATGTACAGATATAATAACATCTGCTACACCATAATCATCTTCAGTTTGAACTCTATTATTTGGAGTAGAATCTCTATCTGCAACACCTGTAGCATTATATGCTTTTGTAATTTCTGCTGTATTATTTACTATACCTGTATTTTCTTCTGTCATTTGTTTTGTAAGTACTAATTTAAGTTCTACTGAATCTCCTGGATTAATTGCTTTATTTGCTAATGTCTCATTATATAAGTTTCCATCAGATCCTTCGTACCATCCAGCATTTAAATCTTGGCTAAATGTTAATCCTTGATCTTTAAAGTCTGCTATTTGTTTTGCATATCCTATTAATTCGCCTTCATTTTTAATTACAAATTTATATTCAATATATACTTTTGAACTTGAAAGCTCATTTGCTCTAATATCAATTTTTGCAAGATCAGTATCAAAGTTTGTTTTCTTTGTACCTTTATCATTTTGAACTGTTATCTTAGTAACTTTCTTATCTAATGATAAATCAAATATATCAGCTTCAATTAAACCAACATCTATATTAGAAATACTTGTATTAGAAATTGTAATTGTATCTGTTAAACCAATTACTCTTCCATCTAGTTCTGAAGCATATGCATCAGAATTTAAGTTTTCTTCTACACCATCTCTCTTATATTCTGTAAGTCCATATTTATTTGGATTATAGTAGAATCCTACATAATATTTACCTTTACTTAATCCATCGAAACTATAAACACCTGTTGTAGAAGTTTGTGTTCTATCTATTTGTTTTCCTGTTGTTGCATTTACTAAAATTACTTCTAAATTACTAATCATTCTATCATTTTTAGTATATTTAGCATCTTTATCTGTATCAAGCCATGCAGAACCTGTTATTTTATATGTACGTGTTTCTTGATTATTCTCAGTTTCTACATCGTTTGGTTTATTTTGATTATTTCCTCCATTATTGTTATTTTCTTCTTTTATGTTTTCTGACTTTTCAATAATATGAGTTACTGTATTTGTTTTCTTTGTTTCAGGATCATTCTTAGCTTCTACTGTAGCATAATTTTCGATAGTCATATCTTCTGGAACAGCTAATGTTACAGCTTTTACATTAATAATTAATTCACTATTTGGTTGTATACTTGTATAAACTGTTGCATCTTCATTGTTTGAAACTACTTTCTTCATTTCAATTCCATCAGATACGTAACTTAAACTCTTGATTTTTACTTTATCAGGTAAGTTATCAACAACTGATACACTTTTTGCTTTAACTAATCCTTCATTCTTAATAGTAAATTTATAATTAATTACTTGACCTTCAGTAACATATTTATTAGTTACATCAGATGTTTGAGAAATAACAAGTTTTGGTTTACCAATAGTTGTAGAGATTTCACCTGTCTTATATTCTTCTCCATTTACTTTTACTGTACTACTTGTTACAATTTCATCTTCATATTTTCCTTCTGGTAAGTCTGTAGTATCTACTACTAACTTAACATGAACTGTTCTACCAGCTTCTAAAGATTTTACTGTCCACACAAGTTTTCTTGAAGATTCATCATATGAAACTGAATTAATCTTTTTAAGTGTTATACCATCTTCTTCATGTCCTACTACATAAGCTTCTTTATATTTTACAAGCTCTGGTAAGATTTTTTCTATCTTAATATCTTTCATTTCTTTTTCAGTAGTATTCTTTAATGTAACTTCATAAGTCATTTCTTCATTTATATTAACTACTACTGTTTCTGTTTTTACCATCTCTGATAAAATTACATCTGATTCAATAACTTTATTTTTTGTTGTATTAGATGTTAATGGTTTTGCTAAATCTTTAGCAGTTACAGTAGCTACAAATTCAGTATATACATCTGGTACTGAATCAAGCTTTGTTTCTTTATATGTAACTTCACCATTTTCATCTTCTATTTTTTCAATTAAACTATATGAACCATCTTCATTTTTTGTAAATCCTTCATATTTACCATAATATTCTTCTATTGTAGGTAATTTATTTACTTGAACATCAAATTCATAAGTTTTTTCTTCATTTGGTTTTAATGTTCCAACATTATATGTTTTCTCTTTATTAGTATCTAATGACCAACCACCTAAATTTTCAACTGATGTTGTTGGTATATATGTAGCAAATGTTGTTCCTTTTGGAAGTGGAACATTTATTTTAACATCTTCAGCATTTTCTTCACCAGTATTTTTTACTGTTACAGAATATTTTATATATTCATATTCATTTACATCTTCTGTTCCTATATTTACTGAAGTTTCTAAAGAAAGTTGTGGACCTTGTCCTGTTATTAAACCAACTTTATCTGCCTGAGATACATCTTCTTTTATAGCTACATCAGTTACATTTGTGTAATAAGTTGCAAATGAACCATATAACTCTTCATTGTGTTCTAGATTTGCTGGAATTCTATATTGATAATTAAATTCTAGAATTTCTCCTGGATTCATTTCATAAGTTTCATCACATACTATTAAATATGATTTTATTTTTGAGAAATCTTTAACTTCTGAAACCCATCCATTTTGAGTATTATTTAAATCCGCTGTTGCATTTCCATTTTCAGAATAATAAACTTTTGCAATTACTTTATTGTTTGTAGAAGCTATTACTCCATTTATCATATTAGTATCTAATGTTGTTCCAAGATCTTCTCCTGTTGTTACATCAGTATTTCCTTTAAAAGGAATTCTTCCTAATATTTTTACATCTTTAACAATATTGTCATTATTATTCATTACTAAAATATCCATTGTAGATACTTTACTATCATCATATATCTCTATCTTATCTGTTACAGTACCTTGCATTACAGAAGTAACTCTACTTCCTTTATCATTGTAACTTGATATTGTATTAACACTTACTAAACCAGATGGAGCAGTATATGTAACTTTAGTTTTAGCTGTTCCATAATCAGTATTTTCATTATTATATGAAGTTGCATCTTCATTTATATAATTTAATGTAATTTCTTTTTCTTCACTTGGTGCAAAAACATCAAGTACCATATCAGTATCAATTAATAAGTTTGTACCATTAGTTAAATTGTTTAAACTATAACCTTTTTGAGTTCCTGTAAGTTCAACTTTAATTACTATATTACTATCTAGTTTTCTAGCAGTTATATTTTTAATTGTAAATGCATTATCTGCATTAATAACTGACACTTTATTAATTGTTACTTCTTTTATACCTTCAGGAAGGACAATTTCAAAAACTGGATTTTTATAAAAGTCTGTACCAACTTTATTATTATTGAATTCTACTTTTAACTCTACACCTTCATTTTTTACTATTGTTCCTAATGAAGATTTATTAATTAGAAGATTTGCTGTAGTTTCAGTATCTTTTAAATTTAAAGTAACTTCATTGTTACCAATTTTATTTTCTACATCTCCTTCGAAAATAATACTTCCTGATACTTTATTTTTAATTGTATTAAATGATCTAATCTCAGAAATATTATATTCTGTTTTTTGTATCTCTTTATCTACTATAATTTCTATATTTCCTGCAGCTTGAGCTTTAGATGTTTTAATAGTAATCTTACTTAAATTATTTGATGTTAAATCTAATATGTAATATCCATCATCTGTCTTTTCTGCATTTTTTGTAATATCAGAAACTTTTTTACCTTTTTCATCAAATATTTCAATCATTCCGTTTTCGCCTAAAATATTTGTAAAATCTGCTTCTGAAACTTTAATATCTTTATAATAAGAAACTTCGTTTAAAGAATATTCCTTATCTTCTTTTGAAACAAAATTTTCATCTATATCTTTTAAAACGATATTATCTATAAGAGAAGTATCTGCTATATTTATTAAATATTTATATCCATATTCAAATACATAGTTATTATTTTTATCATATGTATTTGCTAAGATATTTCCTTTGCTTAAATTATCTTCTAAAATTTCGGCAGAATATGTAACGATATCCCCAACTTCTTCAGAAATTGTGTATAAAGCACTAAATTCTCCAGAAATTTTTTCTGAAGTTCCATTTAAAGAAATATTAGATGTAATATTACTGTTTAATTCAAGTGGGAACTTTGGCACATTTCCACTAAACACATATGTAATAACGAAAGTTTCTGTATTTTTAACTACTTCATTATTATCTACTGTAATATTTATCTTTTTATTTATATCATCATAATTCCAATTACTCTGATTAAAGTTTAATCTATCATTACTTATAACTGTTACTTTTTCTATGTTCATATTCTCAATTTGAAGAGCATCAATATTAACCTCAGTATTTGCAATTGGCATATTCTCTTTATCTAGGCCAATTGTTACTAAAGTTTGTGCGATTAAACCTTTTTTATCGTCTGCTGAATACTTAACAAATTTAGAAAGATTTGAACTAATTGTTACTTTTGAATTAGATAACCAGCTTAAACTCATAACAACTTCTTTATTAACATTTACCAAATTACCTTCATTGTCAACATATTCTCCTGATAAAACAACATATGTATCATTCTTTAAATTATCAACTGTTTCTGTTTCTTTATATGTAATTGGTATTGTTAATTCTAAAGGTTCATTAGAATTAATCTGATTTAACTTAATAATGTTTTCCCCTACTCTTGATTCAACTAAATTATTATTTTCGATTTCTCCAATCTCAAAATTTAATTTAGAACTTGACTTAAACTCTATAGATGCATTTTTTAAATAACCAGCATCTTTAATACCAACACTTAATTTAATAGATAAGTTTTCATTATCCATACTTGTTTGGTATTCATATCCTTTTACTTCGCCATTATCCATAATAGTAGAATCAAATTCAATATTTTCAACCGAATCTACATTTTGGGCTTTTCCGTATTTACCTACGGCAGCATAACTTACAGCCTGATTTAACAAAACTGCACTATTTGAAAAAATAATAGCAAACATTATAATAGTTGCAATTATTCTTTTCCAGAAAGTATTTAAATTTAGCATTACACATCCTCCTCTATATAGAAAATTTCGTCATTTTTTACAATAATGTACAACACTATTATACACCCTTATGTCAACTTTTTCAACGGTTTTATTACATTTTTGTTACATTTTAGAAAAGTTATTAGGGATAAGACTTTTTCTTTAACATTATAATATTATCTATATATAATTTATCCACAAATAATGTCAATATTTTTAGTAAAAATATTCTATAATTTTTCGACAATTTTTATATCTTTATACACACACCTTATACTTTATAAATACTATCCACAAAATATAAATTATAAGGTATTTAAATACATATAAAAAAGTAGAAAGCAGAGTGTTTTAAACAACTCTGCTTTTTAGGAGGATCTATTTTATAGGTATTTTAAACTTTATTATTTATTTTCTTTTCTTATAGTTAATTTTCTATTCATATAGATAATTGCT
>CALWZY010000075.1 GCA_944386155.1 uncultured Clostridia bacterium
AATAGATTAAGAAACAATGATAAAGAACAACTTGAAAATTATTTTAAATTCTTAAAATTGGGATGTACAAAAAGCCCTGTAGATTCATTAAAAACAGCTGGAGTAGATCCACTAGATGAAAAATTATATGAAGAAGCGTTTAATATTTTTAAAGAAGATTTGGAAAACTTAAAAGCATTAGTTAACAAATAACAAATAATAAATAATAAATCTAAATTTTAAATTTAAATTTTTAAATTTAAAAATAATAAACAGAAAAAATAAAAAATACAGAAAATGGATGAATAATATATGGATATAGAATTAATAAAAAAAGAGATAAGTAAAAACAAAATAATTAATAAATTAATATTTTTTGAAGAATTATCATCAACACAAATTTATGCAAAAGAAAATAGTAAAAACATAAAAAAGGGCACAATTATTTTAGCAAATAATCAAACGAGAGGAATTGGAACTAAAGATAGAAAATGGTATTCAAAAGAAAATGAAAATTTAACTTTTACTATTGTGTTAAAACCGAATGAGAAAATTAATAAGTTTGAATATTTAACAATTAGACTTGCAGAGATAATAATTCATACGATAAATAATTTTTATAATATTAGGGCTGATATAAAAGTACCAAATGATATTATAATTAATAATAGAAAAGTATGTGGTATTTTAACAGAAACAGAAGTAAAAGGTGAAAATGTTGAAAATTTATTTATTGGAATAGGTCTAAATGTTAATCAAAAAGATTTTGATATAGAAATAAAGAATATAGCAACCTCTCTTTTTAAAGAAACAAATAAAATGATTGATAAAGAATATATATTAATTAATCTTATAAGCAAAATTGATAAATTGTTAAAAAATAATTAATTTAAAATAATTAATTTAAAACTAAATAAAAAATAGTTCTTTTTATTAAATGAGATAAAAATAAAAAGAGCTATTTTTGCTATTTATCAAGTTTTATAAACGTTTTTTGAAATTAAAACTGACCAGTCAGACTAATGATTTTTTTTATAAAAAAATATAAAATATGTACTAGTTTATAGGAGATTAAATTTATGAATTCAATTACAATTTTAGCAAGTGATTTTTACTTGCCATCTAAAGAGATTAGTAATGATTATTTTAATAAAAAATTTAATATAGATGAAAATTGGATAGAAAAAAGAACTGGAATTAAAAAAAGATTTTTTTCTAGAAGCAGTATTTGCGAAATGGCTTATAAATCTTGTAAGAATATTGCAGAAAATGAAAAAAACATAAATGATATAGGATTAATAATAGTAGCAACTACTAGTACAGATAATCTTATGCCAGGAATATCACATTATATTCAAAGAAAATTAAAGATAGATGAATGTATATGTTTAGATATCTTAGCAGGCTGTGGTGGATATCCAAATGCTTTTGATATAGCTGTAAAATATATTAAATTAGGAGAAGTAAAAAAAGCATTAGTGGTAGGAGTAGAAAAATTGTCAGATTACATAAATGAAGACGATATAAATACTTCTATTTTATTTGGAGATGGAGCAGGTGCTATATTAATAGGAAAAGATGAGAATACATCTATAAATAAATTGTATAAATGCAAAATTAGAAATTTAGCAGAGCATTCAGAAATCTTAACAGCTGATAATAAAAACAAAAAGATATATATGGACGGAACAGCTATATATAAGTTTGCAGTTACAGAAACAGTACGAATAGTAAATGAAATATTAGAAGAAAATAATTTGAAAATAGATGAAATAAAATATATTATTCCACACCAATCAAACAAAAAAATATTAGATAGTATTACTAAAAGATTAAATATCAATCAAGAAAAAGTTTATACAAATTTATCTAATGTTGGAAACACTTTTTGTGCAAGTATTCCTATAGCAGTTAGCAATTTGTATAAAGAAAATAAGTTAAATAAAAAAGATAAAGTGATTTTACTCGGATATGGTGGAGGATTAAATATTAGTTGTATATTACTTGAAATATAAATTAAATATGGAAAGAAAATGAAAAGAAAGTAAAAAAATAAAAATAAAAATAAAATTAAAATAAAGAATATAAAAAATATAACTATAAATACAAATTAATCAGGAGGATATTATGAAATTAGGTTTTGTATTTCCAGGGCAAGGTGCTCAGACAGTAGGAATGGGAAAAGATTTATATGAAAATTTCGAAGAAGTAAGAAAGATATATGAAAAAGCAAAAGAGGTAACTGGAATTGATGTTGCAAATCTTACATTTGAATCAACTGAAGAAGAACTTTCACAAACTAAGAATACTCAAATTGCAATTTTAACAATGTCTTTAGGAATACTTGAAGTGTTAAAGAAAAATAAAATAGAGGCAGATTTTTTAGCAGGACTTAGTCTTGGAGAATATGCAGCATTAATATATAGTAATATTATTTCTTTAGAAGATGGATTAAGAATTATTCAAAAAAGAGGAGAATATATGCAATCTTTAGTTCCTAAAGGAAATTGGGCAATGGCTGCAGTAATAGGTCTTCCTGATGAAGAAGTAGAAAGAATATGTAAAGAAGAAATAAAAAGCGGATTTATAGTTCCGGCAAATTATAATTGTCCAGGTCAAGTAGCAGTATCTGGAGATAAAGAAGCTATAACAGAACTTGTAGAAAAGGGAAAAAATCTAGGTGCAAGAAAAGTAGTAGAACTTAAAACAAGTGGACCTTTCCATACAGAAAAATTAAAAGATGCTTCTGATAAATTAAGAGAAGAATTAGATAAAATAGAAATTAATAAAGATTTTACAAAGAAAGTTTTTAAAAACTTAGATGCAAAAGAATATACAAAAGAAGATGATATAAAGAATATTTTAGCTAAACATGTAATGAGTCCAGTTAGATTTTCAAAATCAGTAGAAAATATGATAAATCAAGGTGTAGATACATTTATCGAAATAGGTCCAGGAAAAGTTTTATCAGGTTTTATAAGAAAAATAAACAAAGAAGTTAAAGTTTTAAATATCCAAGATAAAGAAAGTCTTGAAAATACATTAAAAATTTTAAAGGAGGAAAATTAAAATGGAAGAAAGAAAAGTTGCTTTAGTAACAGGAGCTACAAGAGGAATTGGCAAAGCAATCGCTTTAGAACTTGCAGATAATGGATATGACATAGTTTTAAATTACAGAAGTGTAAATGACGAATTAAAACAAACACAAAAAGAAATAGAAGAAAAAAACGTAAACTGCTTTTTAGTATATGGAGACATATCTAAATTTGAAGATTGTGAAAATATTGCAAAACAAGCAATAGATGAATTCGGAAGAATAGATGTACTTGTAAATAATGCAGGAATTACAAGAGATGGATTAATAATGAGAATGAAAAAAGAAGATTTTGAATCAGTAATAGATACAAATTTAACTGGAACATTTAACATGACAAGAAATATAGTTCCATTTATGATTAAACAAAAAAATGGAAGAATAATTAATTTATCTTCAGTAGTTGGTATTACAGGAAACGCAGGACAAACAAATTATTCTGCATCAAAAGCAGGTGTAATAGGATTTACTAAAAGCTTAGCAAAAGAAGTTGCAAGTAGAAATATTTTAGTAAATGCAATAGCACCAGGATTTATTGAAACAGATATGACAAAAGTATTAAGTGATAATGTAAAAGAAGCTATTTTAAATCAAATACCACTTAAGAGAATGGGTGAAGCAAAAGAAGTCGCAAAACTTGTAAAATTCTTAGTATCAGATGATAGCAAATATATTACAGGCCAAGTAATTAACGTTGATGGCGGAATGGTAATGTAGAAAGGAAAGGATGAAAATAATGAGAAGAGTAGTAGTAACAGGTTTAGGTGCAATAACACCAGTTGGAAATAATGTTAATGAATTTTGGGATGGAATAGTAAATGGAAAATGTGGAATAGACCAAATTACATTATTTGATACAGAAAACTTTAAAGTAAAACTTGCAGGAGAAGTAAAAAACTTTAATGTAGAAGATCATTTTGATAGAAGAGAGGCAAAGAGATTAGATAGATTTTCACACTTTGCAATAGTTGCAGCAAGAGAACTTATGAAAGATAGTAAATTAGATGTAAATAGCATTGATCCAACAAGATTTGGTGTTGCAGTAAGTTCAGGTATAGGGGGACTTCAGACAATAGAAAATAATGCGCAAACATTATTTGAAAAAGGACCAGATAGAATATCTCCTATGTATATTCCTATGGCTATTAATAATATGGCAGCAGGAAATATAGCTATAGAAGTTGGAGCAAAAGGAGAATCTTTCTGTATGACAACTGCATGTGCTAGTGCAACACATACTATAGGAGAATGTTTTAGAATAATTAAACATGGATATCAAGATGTAATGATTGCTGGTGGAACAGAAGCTAGTATAACACCAACAGGAATAGCAGGATTTACAAATATAAAAGCTTTATCACAACAGCAAGACAAAACAAGAGCAAGTATACCTTTTGATAAAGAAAGAAGCGGTTTTGTAATGGGAGAAGGAGCTGGAATAATATTACTTGAAGAGTTAGAACATGCTAAAAAAAGAGGAGCAAAAATATATGCTGAGATAGTAGGATATGGAGCAACATCAGATGCATACCATATTACATCACCTGCACCAGATGGAGAAGGTGGAGCAAGAGCTATGATAAACGCAATGAAAGATGCAGGAGTTAATCCTGAAGATGTAACTTATATAAATGCTCATGGAACAGCAACACCATTAAATGATAAATACGAAACTATGGCAGTAAAAACAGCTTTTGGAGAAGCTTCTAAAAAAGTTATGGTTAGCTCAACAAAAGGACATACAGGTCATTTATTAGGAGCAGCAGGTGGAGTAGAAGCAGTAGCATGTATTAAGGCTATTGAAACAGGAATAGTTCCTCCAACAATAGGTTATAAAGTTAAAGATGAAGAATGTGATTTAGATATAGTTCCTAATGTTGCAAGAAAAGCAGATGTAAAATATGCAATGTCTAATTCATTAGGATTTGGTGGACATAATAGTTCAATTTTATTCAAGAAATATGAAGAATAATAAAAAATTATAATTTGAAAGGAAAAATTATGGAATATAAAGATATTAAAAAGTTAATGGATGATGTAGGAAATTCAAAATTATCAGAAGTTGAAATAGAATTCCCAGATGGTACAAAAGTTAGCCTTAAGAAAAATGAAATTAAAGAGAAGATAATTACTGAACAAGTAGCTCCAAAAATAGTAGAAAATACTGTTAAGAGTGAACCTGTAAATAATAATCTTTCTTCACCAAAAGAAGCAAAAAAAGTAGAAGGTAATGTTGTAAAATCACCGATGGTTGGTACATTTTATGCTAAATCATCTCCTACAGCAGAAAATTTTGTAAGAATAGGTTCAAAAGTAAAAAAAGGAGATACTCTTTGTATTATTGAAGCAATGAAATTAATGAATGAAATCGAATCAGAATATGATGGAGAAGTTGTAGATATCTTAGTTGAAAATGAAGAGATTGTAGATTATGGAAAACCATTATTTATAATAAAATAATATAAAAAGGGAGATTAAAATGTTAGATATTAAAGAAATTATGAATATTATTCCTCAAAGACCACCATTTTTAATGATTGATAGAGTAGAAGAATATGTTCCTGGAGAAAGTTGCACAGCATATAAAACAGTATGTATAAATGAACCTCATTTTGAAGGACATTTTCCAGGAAACCCTATTATGCCAGGAGTATTAATCGTGGAAGCATTAGCTCAAACAGGAGCTGTTGCAATACTTTCACTTGAAGAAAATAAAGGTAAAAATGCATTATTTGGCGGTATTGATAAATTAAGATTTAAAAGACAAGTAGTTCCTGGAGATGTTTTAAAATTAGAAGTTAAAATAATAAAAAGAAAAGGACCTATCGGTGTAGGTGAAGCTGTAGCAACAGTAGACGGAGTAGTTGCTGCAAAAGGTGAACTTACATTTGCTATAGTATAAAAAGGAGTAATCAAGATATGTTAAATAAAGTATTAATTGCAAATAGAGGAGAGATTGCAGTAAGAATAATAAGAGCATGCAGAGAAATGAATATTAAAACTGTTGCTATATATTCTGATATAGATAAAGATAGTCTTCATACAAAGCTTGCAGATGAAGCTATTTGCGTTGGAAGTGCTGCTCCTTCTAAAAGTTATTTAAATGTAAAAAATATACTTGAAGCTGCAAATGTAACAGGAGCAGATGGTATTCATCCTGGATTTGGGTTTCTTTCTGAGAATGCTAAATTTGCAAAAATGTGTACAGAAAGTAATATTAAATTTATAGGACCTTCTGCAGAAGTTATTAATCTAATGGGAAATAAAACAAATGCTAAACAACTAATGAAAGATGCAGGAGTTCCAACAGTTCCAGGATCAGATGGAAAGTTAAATAGTTTAGAAGAAGCTAAGAAGATTGCAAAAAAAGTTGGTTATCCAGTAATGCTTAAAGCCTCAAGTGGTGGTGGAGGAAAAGGAATAAGACTATGCAATAATGAAGAAGAACTTATAAATTATTATGATATTGTAAAACAAGAAGCAAAGGTATCTTTTAATGATGATGAATTATATCTTGAAAAATGCATAGTAAACCCAAGACATGTTGAGATACAAATATTAGCTGATGAATATGGAAATTGTATTCACTTAGG
>CALWZY010000076.1 GCA_944386155.1 uncultured Clostridia bacterium
TTCGTTTTCCATTTCTTCATCTGGTATTTCTTCTTGATTTACTTTGTTTTCTTTATCTTTTTCTGACATATCATCACTTCCTCCCGCTTCTGATATATAAAAAACAATAATTATCTCTATTTAATCCCTTTCTTTAATTATCCCATATTATTCAAAAATTTAACAGCTTTTTTATTAAAAAAATTGTATTTTTATATAAAAAATAAGGTTAAAAACATATAAATTATATTTTTAACCTTATTTCGCAATTATTATATATTTTTTAAACTTTTAATAAGAATTTTTTAAGTCATTTCATTTTTTATATAACCTTTTATTATAAAACTATCCGTAAATATTTCCACATTTAACCCAAACAGAAACGCTACCTCCATTACAATAAAAGTTGCCATTTCCAAATGCATCTGTTTGAACTATACCATCTGCATTACCTGTATAATCATAAAAAGATGTATTAGCAAATTTCTCTCCTAAATTTACTTGTTTTGACCCACCTGTTGAATCACTCATAATAGTAACTAATCCTGAATCTGTATGCTCACTATCTCCAAGTCTTGCAAATCCTACAACACTACTATCATTAAAATAATCAATTTGATCTCCATAAGCAAAATATTTTCTAGCTTTTGTTAGTTTTTCTAATTTAGAATCCATTGGTTTAACTCCTTGAGTTGGAATGCCATAGTAATCTCCATAAAACACACATGGAACTCCTTCTCTTCTAAGTAAAATAATTGCATATGCTAATGGTTTAAACCATGGCTGTACAAAAGAAAATAGTGCTTGTCCTGGTTCTGTATCATGGTTATCTACAAAAGTTACAGCCATATCTGGCATTTCTTTTACAAGACTTCCTTCTAATATTCTACCCATATCATAATTTCCACCTGCATTTGATGCTTCAAAGAAATTATAATGTAATGGAACATCAAAAAGTGGAATTGTTTTTTCCGTTTTTTCTATATACTGTTTTAAAGTATCTAAATTTCTATTCCAGTACTCGCCTACACAATCAAGTGGTTTTATTTCTCTCATACTAGCTACCCATTCTTTCATAAATGTTGAACTAATATGTTTTACTGCATCTAATCTTAAACCATCAATATCAGTTGTATTAATATACCATCTTCCCCATTTTCTTAATTCTTCTTTTACTTCTTCATTATCAAAATCTATATCTGTTCCCATTAAATAATCATAATTTCCGTTTTCAGTATCAACATTTTCATCCCAATGTCTTCCGCAAAATCTAAATAAAGCATTTTCCTTATTAGCCTCATCCCAATCTGCTCCATTAAAATGGCTATAATTCCATTTAAAAGAAGAATATTTATCATGTCTTCCTGGGAAAGTATATTTCGTCCAAGCTTTTATCTTTTTTATATAACCTTCTTCTACATTTCTATTATCTCTTTCCGCTTCTCTTGCAAAAACATCTTCTAACTCATCAGCACCCATTTTATGATTTAATACAATATCAGCATATACTTTTATATTATTTTTATGAAGTTCATATATAGCCTTTAAATATTCATCTTTAGTTCCATATTTTGTCTCTATACTTCCTTTTTGGTCAAATTCTCCTAAATCATATAAATCATATACGCCATAACCTGCATCTTGTTTTCCACTAGCAGCTTTATACGCTGGTGGAAGCCACACATCTGTTATTCCGGATAGCATCTAAATAATTTGCATTTGTGGCAACTTTTCTCCACAATTTGTCCTCTGGTCTTAAATACCATTCAAAATATTGCATTATCGTCTTGTTATTCAATTTTTTTCATCTCCATCTTTTGTTTTTCTCATAATACCATAATAGATATTTTATTGCAAATAAAAATAAACCCAAATTGCTAAAGTATTTTTATTTAACAATTTGGATTTTTTAACTTATTTATCTTATTTTATATTTATATTCTTATCCATTTTTATTTTTATACATTCTTACAATATCTTTTAATCCTATTTTTGATCCATAATTTAATATAGCATTTGAATAGATTCTTATTGAAACTTTTGCTACAATAATTATTGTTAATAGTAATACACCTATAGATAAAATTATATCTTTTGTTTCTGCAATTCCCATCATTATTCTAAGTGGCATACAGAAAGGTGATGAAATTGGTAATATTGATGCAATTATATTTAAGTTACTTGTTGGATTCATCATTGTAAAGTATGCTAAATAAAATCCTATTATTACTAAAATTGCGACTGGACCATTTGCAGATTGTACATCTTCAGGTTTGCTTACTGTTGATCCTGTAAGAGCATATAGTAATGCATAAGCAGCATATCCAAGTAAGAAATATAATAAAGTCATTCCTATTAAAAATGGTGTTACATTATTAAAATTAATAATACTATCTATTACTCCAGGCTCTAAAAATACTTCCTTACATATTAAAGCTACTATTAAATATACAGCAATTTGGATAAGTCCAACTAAACCGATTCCTATAGTCTTACCTAAAACTATAGATCTTGGCGAAGTTGATGTTACTAAAGTTTCTATTATCTTTGAAGTTTTCTCTACAGTAATTGATGTTGATACTTGATATGCACAATAGTATATAGCAAAGAATAATGCCATTGATAAAAGCATCATAACTGCTACATTTCCTTCTACTTTTTCTTCTTCTGTCTGTTTTAAACTAAATTCAAATTCAGGTGACATACTTTTTAGTTCTTCTTCTGTTAAATTTAATTTTGCAATTTGCATATTTGTATATATGCTAGAAATAGCATTTACGAGTGTCTCTGGAACTTCTTCTACATACATTAAATTTTCTACTATATATTCCATTGATATTTTTCCATTATTTGAATTAAGGATAAGAGCGTCATCTATTTCTCCATTTGTTATTTTTTCTTTTATCTCATCAAAACTTACCTCTTCATTTGATATTTCAACTTCATATCCTAAATCCATTTGCTTTATTACTTCTAAATTTCCTTCAAATATATTTTCTGAATCGACTAATAAAAGTTTATCATTAGATGAAGTACCCTCTCCATTATCTAATAATTTTAATATATTGGGGATATTAAATAATAATACGATAATTAATATTATAATTATATTTGATATTATAAAAGATTTTCTCTTTACCATATCTTTAATAGTAAAGAAAGCAACTGTTAAAAGATCTCTCATTATTACTCACCAACCTTTTCTATAAAAATATCGTTTAGTGATGGTTTCTTTATCTCAAATTTTGTAACTTTAACATCTTGATTTGATAATTCTTTAAATAATTTATACCCATCTTCTTCACTTTGAATTTTTATTTCATAATTATTATCTTTTTCTATATATATTTCAAGAGCTAAATCTTTTATAATATTATCTATATTTCTATCTACAATTACACTTATTCTGTTTGCTGGATATTTTGATTTTATATCATTTAAATTTCCTTGTAATACAGTCTTACCTTTATTTAATATTAAAACTTCTGTACAAAATTCTTCTATAGAACTCATTTGATGACTTGACATTATTATATATTTTCCTTCTTTTACAAGTTCTATTATTACATTTTTAAGAAGTTCTGTATTTACTGGATCTAGTCCACTAAAAGGTTCATCTAATATAATTAATTCTGGACTATGCAAAATTGACGCAATAAATTGTATTTTTTGTTGATTTCCTTTTGACAATTTTTCAGCTGTCATTTCTAAATAATCAGAAACTTTTAATTTCTCTGCCCATTTTTTTATCTCTTCTTTTGCAGGACCTTCTTTCATTCCTTTTAACTTAGCAAAATAAGTTAATTGATCAATTATTTTAATCTTTGGATATATACCCCTTTCTTCTGGTAAATAACCAAAATTAACATTTTTTCTTTCGACTTTTTTTCCATTCCAATTAATCTCACCAGAGTCCTTTTTTAAGATTCCTAATATCATTCTAATAGTAGTCGTTTTTCCTGCACCATTAGTTCCTAAAAGTCCAAAAACTCCAGGATGATTCATCTCAAATGAAATACCATCTACTACAGTTTTATCACCATAGCTTTTCTTAACATCATGAACAACTAATCCCATTTTTATTTTTCCTTTCCAAAATAATTTATATATTAAATAGACTTAAAATCTATCTATATAACTAACTTAAATTTTAATTAATTTCTTTTTGAAATAATTATATATGTAACTAAATATATTATTAATTCAAATGAAATTAAAATTCCTAATATTTTTGATATAAACATATATCCTAAAAAAGCACAGACTATACTAGCTAAAGCTTCTGAAACTAAAGTTATCCTAAAACTTATAGATAATGATTTATCAAAAATACTTAAAATTCTTTCATCTTTTTGCAAATTTTCCGCTTCTATATTTTTCTTAGGGTTAATAACTAATATAATTGAATAAATCAAAAAATATACCCCAACAAATATAACTCCAAAAGCAAATCCAAATAAATAATTTTTTAATTCATTTGTAATATCTTTTCCAAAAAAAGATATTAATATTGATATTAATCCAATTACTAAGCAAAAAATTGACCCTATTAATCTAGTTTTAGCAAACTTACTAATTTTCATCTTTATCATCCTCCTCATATATAAACACATTTTCTATTTTTTTATCAAAATGTTTAGAAATTTTAAATGCAAGTAATATAGAAGGATTATATTTTCCCTTTTCAATAGATATTATAGTTTGCCTAGAAACTCCTATCTTAAAGCCTAAATCTTCTTGTGTTTCCCCTAGTTCTTTTCTAAATTCTTCTACTTTATTTTTCACATCTTACATCTCCTTATCGAGTGCAAAACGTGTTTTACATTTTCTCACAAATGTAAAACGTATTTTACATCTATAATATAGTAGATTTCATTTTTAATGTCAAGTACCTTTTACATTTTTATTTCAATTTTTATTTTTTTCTTATTATTTTATCTATCTTTTTAATTTATTTTTAAATATTTTAAATTAATTTAATAATTAAAGAATCAAAATAAAAATAAAAATTATAATAAAAATTATATTCAAAATATACTTATAAACATAATAAAAAGTCAGGAATAGTATAATTCTTTTCTACTCCTGACTTTTTTAATTTATTTAATTAAAGCTTATACATAACTATGTTCAATAGTTATTACTAGATTAATTTCTTTTTTCTTCTCTTTTACTTTTTCTCTTAATTCTTTTAATATAACATCATTTGTTTTTTCATATTTATAAGGAATTACTAAATCAAAAATCACATTAGTTTGCTTTTTTCCTTCAACAATTCTAAAATCATGAAATTTAAAATCTTTATCATATTCTTCTATTACTTCAGAAATTATTTTCTTATATCTATTTATATTTTCATCATTTACTGCAATCGGATCCATATGAATACAAATAACGATATTTAATTTACTATTTATTTCTTTTTCTACTCTATCTATAACCTCATGTACTTCTAATATATCTGCATCACATGGTACTTCTGCATGAGCAGATGCAATTATTCTTCCTGGACCATAATCATGTATTATTAAATCATGTACACCATAAATCCATTTTTCTTTAGTCATTAAATCTTCTATACTTTTAACAAGCTCTGGATCTGGGGCTTTTCCAAGAAGATTACCTACTATATCTTTTATAATATCTATTCCTGCTAAAACAACTACAAAAGCTACTATTAATCCAATAATACCATCTGCATATATAAAATCTGTAAATGAAGATATTAATAAAGCAATAATTGCAGCAAAAGTTGCTAAACAGTCATTTAAACTATCTTGCTTTACAGCTTTTGCATTAACATTATTCGTCTTTTTAAATATTTTATCATTAAATCCTGCAAGCCATAATTTAATTACTATTGAAAGTATAAGTACTACAAGTGAAACTATACTAAAAGTTACTTCTTGAGGATTTATTATTTTTTCAATACTTGATTTTCCAAGTTCAAAACCCATAAGAAATATCAAAAAAGCTACTACTAAAGCACTTATATACTCCATTCTTCCATGACCAAAAGGATGCTCTGCATCTACTGGTTTATTTGCAAGTTTTGTTCCTAAAATCGTAACTATATTAGAACTTGCATCAGATAAGTTATTAATACCATCAGCCATTATAGAAACTGAATTAGATATAACCCCTATGAAAAACTTTGATACTGATAGAATAATATTACAAAGTATTCCAACTATTCCAGATACAATACCATATCTTTCTCTCTTCTTTAATTCTGATAAATCTTTGTTTTCTACAAATATTTTTAAAATAAGCTCTCCCATACTGCCACCTTCATTTTATTATTATTATTATT
>CALWZY010000077.1 GCA_944386155.1 uncultured Clostridia bacterium
TAGAAACAAAAAAATACACTAAAAATAAAGCCATTACTAATACTAGTATGACTATACTTAGTGGTATTTTTACAGTTATTACGCTATTTTGCGTATTTTCTTTCTCTTTTTTCCCGTCCTTTAAAAAGTCTTCTTTCTTTAGAGTAGAACTACTTTCAAACTTTGTTTTTTGTTTTAGTTCATTTTTCTTATTTTTCCAAATTCCTTTCATGTCCATTTCTCCTTAGATATTCGTATACTTTAGTCTATATATTATAAGACTTATTAATATAGTCAATATTATATATAGTAAAAAGTTTTGATTTGACTTTTTGTTTTTCTTGACGCTCTAAGGATTCACTAGTTGTTTACTTTTTATTATATTTTATGTAACTTTTATTTTTCAATTTTCTTTAATTTTCCTTCCTACTCTAGGGATTGCTAATATTTATTTAACTTTATTTTTACTTTTTCTTAATTAGTACTTTTAAGTTATAAACATAGAAGAGCAATAAGTTTAACCTTATTGCTCTTCTATATATTAATTTTAAGTTTTAACTTTTTAAACTTTTATTCTTCTTCATCACCTTTTAATTTTTCTGCTCTATCACTTGCTATTAGATTATCTATTAATTCATCTAGGTTTCCATTTAAAAAGTCTTCCATTTGGAATATACTAAATCCAATTCTATGATCTGTTATTCTACCTTGTGGATAGTTGTATGTTCTTATCTTTTCACTTCTATCTCCTGATCCTACTTGACTCTTTCTTTCACTTGCAAGCTCTTTTTCTTGCTTTGAAAGTTCCATATCGTATAATCTTGAACGTAGTAATCTCATAGCATATTCTCTGTTTTGAACTTGTGATCTTTCTGTCTGACATTCTGCAACTATTCCTGTTGGAATGTGTGTAAGTCTTACGGCAGATGATGTTTTATTAACATGTTGTCCACCAGCACCAGATGCTCTAAATACATCCATTTTAATATCAGATGGATTTATCTCAACTTCCACATCTTCTGCTTCAGGAAGTACAGCAACAGTAACTGTAGATGTATGGATTCTTCCACTACTTTCTGTATCTGGTACTCTTTGAACTCTATGTACACCACTTTCGAATTTTAATCTACTATAAGCACCTTTTCCTGTAATCATAAAAGATATTTCTTTATATCCTCCAAGTCCAGTCTCATTTTCATTTAAAACTTCTAATTTCCAATGTTTTCTTTCTGCATACATTGAGTACATTCTAAATAAAGTTCCTGCAAATAAAGCTGCTTCTTCTCCACCAGCTCCACCTCTTATTTCGCAAATAACGTTTTTATCATCATTTGGATCTTTAGGAATCAATAACATTTTTATTTCTTCTTCTATTTTAGGAAGTTTTTCCTTTGCTTCTTCCATTTGAATTTCTGCTAATTCTTTTAAATCTTTATCTGAAAGCATTTCTTTTGCTTCTTCTAATGCTTGATTTACTCTTTTATATTCTCTATACTTTTCTACTACTTCTTGTATTTCACTATGTTCTTTCATTAATTTTTGCCATTCAGATTGTTTAGCAATCATCTCTGGATCACTAATTAGCTTATTTAATTCCTCATATCTTTTTTCTACAGCGTCTAACTTTTGAAAC
Source organism: uncultured Clostridia bacterium (assembly GCA_944386155.1). Taxonomy (GTDB): domain Bacteria; phylum Bacillota; class Clostridia; order TANB77; family CAG-508; genus UMGS1994. The sequence goes on from CALWZY010000077.1 coordinate 1,613, forward strand.
ATAATATCTCTCCTTTTTAATATTAACGCATTATATTATACACTATTTTATCTTTGTTTTCAACGGGTCGACATTATAATATTTGTTTTAATGTAATAATTAAAAATTGATAGAACATAATAGATAAAATTAAGTATTCTTATCTAATATATCCTATCAAAATACTTTTTAAAATAATTATAAATTAGATTTTTAAATATGTTTCTTTTAAAATATCATATCTTAATTTAATAATTTCCTTATAAAATTCTTTTCTTATTTTTGACATGCATTCTATACTATCTATAAATTTATTAATCTTATCAATATTAATATTTACGAACAGTCTTTTTATCGCCATATTGCATTCTTTGTTTTTCATTTGTTTTATAAAAGACATATAATTAATCTTTTTTCCATTTTCCCTTATGCAAGAATAACAATTTATTGCCATGTTTTTTAATTCTGTTTTATTAATTTTTTCTATTTGCTCATCTTCTAACATTGGGTTTAGGCACGATCCACAATCATAAATAGGGGAAAATTCAATATTTCCAGTTTCTTTGTTTAATAAAAATCCCCAGTTTCCATTATGCCTATCAGTATTTCCTATTATACTATCAATAATAAACATATTCCAAAATTTATTTTTTGTATCTTCTACATCTATCATTTTGTTTTCTTCTATAACTTCCATTATATCATTTAATTCTGTTTCTATTTTTTTATCTGGATTAGTACTTAATGCTAAATTCTCAAATTCATATAATATATTTTCATTGTCTGTAAAGTCCTCACATGCACATACTATCTTCTCTTTTCCATTATATCTATATAAACCTAAAATAGTATTTTGAGTTTTAAATCCTACAATTTTAAAAATATTACTCCCTATATATTCTGAAAAAGCATTATTTATGTATGATATATCTTTTTTTCTCTTATTGGGTCTGGAAATTTAACAAGGTACTTTTTATTATTATAAATTAATGTTTTCTTTTTTTCAGAACCTTTATAATTATTAAATAATTGTGATAGACATAATTCTAAATTTACAGTAAAAGCTCTATTTATTAAATATATTCTATTGGTATCATATAATTTTTTTCATCTATTACATGGATATCTTTTGTCAAACAAATTACAACTCCACAAGGAGATTTCATTTCAAATTTTTCAATAACATCAAAGTTTTTTATAGCATCTTTTCCCGGATTAGCACTTTTCTTTATTTCTACTGGATATATTTTATCTTGATCTACTACTATTAAATCTATTTCCTTTTGATTATTATCTCTATAATAGTATAAATGAAGTCTTGGATCTCTAGAATTATTAGTATATGATTTTATAATTTCTGAAATCACATATGTTTCAAATATCTGCCCACTATATGCACTTCTCTCTAAAGTTCTTGCATCTAAATATCCGGCTAAATAACAAGCAAGTCCTGTATCCATAAAATAAATCTTTGGTCTTTTTATAACTCTTGCAGTTGGATTATTAGAATATGGTTGCAATAAATATACTAAAAAAGTATTTTTTAATATAGACATCCAATCATCTACTGTTTTATTGTCTATTCCTACATCTTTTCCTATTTCTGAAGCATTATATTCTTGAGCAGTTCTTGCCGCTACTGCAGAGATAAATTTCAAAAATTTAACTTCATCTTTTATATTAATTAATTCTCTAATATCTCTTTCAATATATGTTTTAATATATGCCGAATAAAAATTTTCAACATTTATTTCTTGACCATTATATAAAATAGGAAAACTTCCTCTTAATATTCTTCCATATACTTTTTCTAAAGAAATATATTCTAATTTTTCTTTTTCCTTAAGTTTGCTTATATCTGGTATAAAACACTCTTCTTTCTTACTGTTAATTTCTCTAGTAGATAGTGGATTTAGCTCTACAATTCCAATTCTCCCAGCTAAAGATTCTGAAACATTTTTCATTGTTTGAAAAACTTGAGATCCTGTTAAATAGTACATTGTCTTTAAATTATTACCTTTACCAAACAATTCATTTTTTCTCATTTCATCAACTTTAATTTTAATATAATTTAATAAATTAGGAGCATACTGAAATTCATCTATAATAAGAGGAGCTTCATGCAATCTTAAAAAATTCTCTGGATCTTCTATTGCATTTGCTCTATCTATAATATTATCTAAAGTAACATAGTTTATCTTTTCTTTACTAGTATTATTAATATACTCTAATAAAGTACTTTTTCCAGTTTGCCTAGCTCCAGCAACTAATATTACTGGAAAAGAATCTTTCATTTCATCTATTTTTTTCTCTAGACTTCTATTTATATATTTCATAATACCCATCTCCTTTTATACAAATTAGGAATGTAATTCCTAATTTGTATAAATTATATCATATTTATTTCTATTTTTCAAGGAATAGTCTTATAAATATGTATAACGTTATATCTTTTTATTTCTTAACTAATATATGATAATGATATGAAGTAGATATTTTATCATTTACTTTATAAAAATCTTGTATATGTTTTATATCTATTATCTTAAAGTCTTTAAACAAATCAATTATTAATTCATAATCTGCATAGAAATGGGGAACGCCATATTCTGGTCCTTCATCCTGCCTAATTTTAGTATTGTCATCTACTTTAGGCCAAGATTTTTGCTTGTAACCCCATGTATCCTTTGAGCCTAATGTTAAATAGCATTCACCTTCATTTTTTAATACTCTATATATTTCTGATATTATTTTTTTAACTCCTTCTGTATCTGTATGGGAAATAACATTTCTCGAATATACGCAATCCATAGTATTTGCTCCATAAGGAATATTTAACATATCTGCTTGTTTTATATCTATAGTCACATTTTCTTCTTTTGCAAATTCTTTAGTTCTTTTTACTGCATCTTCACTTATATCAAATGTATGAACATTAAATCCTTGTTTTGCAAAAAAGATTGTATTTCTACCAAGTCCACATCCTATATCTAAAAGTTCTTTCTTTTCTTGCTTTTCCCATCTTTGTACTAAATAATATGTCTCTTCTGCAGGTTCCTTCCACATTTTTTCAGATTCACCTTTTACCTTTTCCCATTCCCAACCTTTAGACTTTACCATAATTTACTCCTTTATATTAAATATATTCATTGCATTTTTTCTTGTTATATTTGCTACTTCTTCTAATTCCATATTTTTAACTTCTGCTATTTTTTTAGCAACTAATTTTACATTTAATGAATTATTAACAGTTCCTCTTAGTGGTTCTGGTGATAAATATGGACTATCTGTCTCAATTAAAATTCTATTATCTGGTACAAGTAATATACATCCTGCAGATTTTGCGTTTTTAAATGTAATATTACCACTAAAAGATATATAAAAATCTAGCTTTAGAGCTTCTTTTATTAATTCTTGGTTTAATTGACAACAGTGAAATATTCCCTTTTTATTTACAGGATTATTTTTTAATATATCTATTGTATCTACCCATGCATCCCTAGAATGTATTACTATTGGAAGATTCAATCTATTTGCTATTTCTATCTGATTTGCAAACATTTCTTTTTGATATTCTTTATTATCCTTATTCCAATAATAATCAAGTCCTATTTCTCCGATTGCAACAACTTTATCATTTTTTGCAATTTTTTCTATCTCTTTTAATTCTTCTTTAGTATTATCTGTTAAATCATTTGGAGAAATTCCACAAGTTGCATATATATGATTATGTTTTTTAGCAATTTCTATTCCAAGTTTTGATTTTTCTAATGAATATCCAGCACATACTATATTTGTTATTTCATTTTCATACATTTTCTTTATAAGTTCATCTCTATTATTTTCAAATGTATCATCATTATAATGTGCATGTGAATCAAAAAAATTCATATAATCCTCCTAAAATATAAAATATTCTTTATTATTTTATCATAATTTTTTCATATCTCAAATAGCGAATTTTGTCCGATTTGGTAGTATTTGTGAATTGTGTTATAATATAGTTATAATTCGTTAGTGCATCGAACTAAACAATGCACACTTATCTATGTATGGATTTTTCTAATATATAGATAAGAGAAAGGATATCATATGATAAATAAAAAAAGTCACCGGATTGTAGAGAAAATGACTAACCATGAAGTAGTAGCCGTCATGGCTGATGGAAAACCTTCTGTCATCGTATTCCTGTCTGATTTCATTGAAAAAGATCTTGATGGTCTTAAATACGTCAAATATTTAGACGATCTTGAAATCTACGGATGGGAAATTCACAATCTTTATAATCACACCTGCTATAGAAACCTTGGCAGGTTCAAAACAACGATTGATATGCTAAGATCTGGTCGCATTCCCAAAGAAACGATACATAAAAACCTTAGCCAGTCAGCAACAGCCACTTTTACCATATGACCTTTTTGCCCGCCTCCTGAGGCGGGTCTATTTTTTTATT
>CALWZY010000078.1 GCA_944386155.1 uncultured Clostridia bacterium
TTATCAAAAGCAAATCAAAAAACGCTCAAAAATCGAGCGTTTTTTGAACTTTACTTTAATTTTATTTTTTTATTTATTATTATCTAATATTTTTTGTAAATTCAATTTTAATTGTACTATATCATTTGTAATTATATCCCATATCAGATTTAATTTTATTCCATCATAATCATGAACAATTTTATTTCTTAAGTTCTTTATAATAATCCATTCTATATTAGTATATTTTTCCATTGTTTCCTTACTAATATTTTTAACTAATTCACCTATTTGGCTAATCGCAAAAATCGTTGCATCTACTTTTTCCTCATTATTTGAAAATGTTTCGAAATTACATTCTTTTGTATATCTTAAAGCTTTATCTATGTACTCTATCATCTTTTTTATGGACATATATTCTTTATTTTTCATATACTATAACTCCTGTTTCTTTTATTTCTTTATCTATTGGTGAACCCTCGATTATTTCATATTTTTCGAATCCATCAATATTCTTTTTTAGTTTTTCCTCTATTTCGCATATTAATTTTATTAAAGCAAACCCTTTTAATTCTGAATTAGTATCTATTATTAAATCCACATCACTTTCTTTTGTTGCTTCATGTTTTGCGTAAGAACCAAAAAGAATAACACGATATACAGGTTTATCTTTTAATAAATCTTTCAGTATCTTCTTTATTTCATTAATTGTATATATTTTTTCACTCATAATATCACTCCTTATTCTATGGTATTAATATAGCATAAATATTAATATTTATCAATTACAAATTTATTATCATCTTTTATATTGCTTTATTTTAACTTATATTGATATAATATTTGAAGAAGGAGTAAATATTATGTCAGCATTTTTATTAAAAATTATAGCATGTATCTCTATGTTTATAGATCATACAAGATTTGTTTTTGGAACTAATAATGTAAATAATTTTCTTCGGAAGAATTGCTTTTCCAATATATGCTTTTTTTATTTCTGAAGGTTATATTCATACACGAAATTTTGCTAAATACTTAGGAAGGCTTTTAATTTTTGCAGTAATATCTCAGATTCCTGCATATTTATTATTAGAGCCATATCTAAATGGAGAGCCATATTTAAATATATTTTTTACTTTAGCATTTGGATTGCTTGCAATCAGATTTTATGATAAATCAAAAAGTAAACCTATTGGACTTTTTTTAGTTCTCCTAACTTCTTTTGCAGGAGAACTATTACATGTAGATTATGGTATGCTTGGAGTATTATTAATTGCTATATTTTACATTTTAAGAGCTCATAAAATGATTATGATGCTTGTTGCTTCTTTAATTTTAGTTATAAGTAGATTAACAATAGTTCCAGCATTTGAACCATTTTATTATCCTTTAATAGTAGAACAATTAGCACTTTCAATCTTTGCTGTTGGTTCATTATTATTAATAGCTGCATATAACGGAAAACTTGGTAAATCTAATAAATACATAAAAATGGGATTTTATGCATTCTACCCCGTTCATTTAACATTATTCTGTATTATTAGATCTTTAATTGGATAATTATAAAAGATAAATAAAACATAAAACAATTAGATATATAAAATTAATCTAGATTAAATTAGAATAAGAAAAATAATAATACCAAAAAAGAAGAAATAAAATTTTTATTTCTTCTTTTCTTCTACTTCAAATCTTTTTATAAATCCACAAGTTTTGCATAGGTTCTCTCGTAGTTCACACTTCTTAAATCCATCAACTAAATTTATAGATCTTTTTGAATTAATTACTTCTTCTAAAGAATCTATTTCAAAAATATTTCCTAAAGGAATATCACCATTTGAATCTAAACAACATGGTACTATCGTGCCATCAGAAAGAATGCCAAGTTGATTTCTTAAGCCATAACATTTTCCTTTTTCATTTATTCTCTTTCCAGTTATATCTGGCCATACAAATCTATAATCTTGATTTAAAAAAACATTACTTTCAAGTTCTATAAATTTTTCTTTTCTTGCCCTTTTTTCTATCTTCTTTATTTTATAAAACTTTTCTATTTCATTTAATATCTTTTTATTCATTTTATTATTTTCTAAAGAATTTAGATTCCATAACCTATATGATATTATTATGTCTGAAGATTCTCTTATATTTTCTACGTTTTCAAAAATATAATTTAAATATTTTTCTTCATCTATATTTTCATTTTGCTCTACTGAATGAAGTGAAATATTAAGTTGTCTTAATGAATTTGATTTTTTAAATACATCTATCCACTTTTCTATTAAAAGTCCATTAGTTGTAATATTTACTTTTAAATTATACTTTTCACATATATTTAAAAATTTATCTAAATTTTGATTTAATAAAGGTTCTCCTTTTATATGAAAACATACTAAATCTGTATAATCACATATTTTTTCTATTATATTTTCAAATTCTTCTACACTTATAAATCTCTTCTCTTTTTTAGGTTCAGGACAAAAAGAACATCTTAAGTTACATACATTTGTAATCTCAATATAGACCTTTAAAAACTTTTGCCTTCTTTTCACTTTATTTTCGCTATTTTGCATATTTATCTATTCTCCTGATATGAATTACTTCTTTTTATTTCTTTTTGCTCTTTTAAGATTCTTACAGCTTCCTTATACTTTTCTTCTGTAAATCCCTCAGCTGTATCACATAATACTAAATAAGCTTTTAAGTCATCACTTATCTCATCTTCGCAATCATCTAATATTATAAACTTTTCTATTTCTGGATGTTTTTCTAAAAAAATCTTTATCTCCATATCTTTACTAAAATCTGTAGCAGGAGTATGTCCATAAATATATGTATGATCATCTAGTCCACTATCATACAATATTCTTCTATAATTTCTTATAGTATATTCACCATTTTCGTCTTTTTTAAAAGTATACCTCCAACTACCTTTACTAGAAACAACTACAGCTAAATCTTGTTCTCTGCATAATTTATTTAATAAGCATATTGCATTATAATTATTTACTCTTCCATCTGATGGATAATTAAAAGAATCTCTATAACTTCCATTTACATCATATCCTGTAGGTGTATTAATTACTCCATCAAAATCTAAAAATACTACATTCATATTTCTTCCTCTTTTTACAGCTTAATTATTATAAAATCTACATATTATAGATAATTAATAACTACTCTATCTCGTCATTATAAAATTTATTATTTACATAGCAATCTAAAATCTTCCTGCTAGGAAAACATAAATTTTTAGGCAAGTTATCTAAACTAAACCAATCCCATCTTACAAGTTCATTTGTTGGTTTTATCTTTATTTTGCCTGAATATTCATCTGCAATTAAACCAATAGTTGCATAATGTGCATATTCATTAATATCATTTTGAAGACTTATTACTCTTATTTTAGAAACATCTAAATTAGTCTCATCTTTCACTTTTCTAATTCCTGCTTGTTCAAAAGTCTCTTTATATCTTACTTTTCCACTTGGAAGTGTATATGTACCTTCAAGTCTCATATCACTATCTGCTATGTCTTTATCTGAATTTCTAAGTCCAAGTAATACTTCTTTTTTATCATTAAATAATATTACTCCTACACCTATTCCCATTTTAACATCTTGCATCTTAACCTCTCCTTATTTCATATTTTAATACTTCACAATTATTAGGCTCTAAATTAGAAAGACAAGTAGTATCTTTTGGTAGTCCGTTAAAATAACATTTTACAGCTCTTCCAAGTCCACCGTGTGCTACTATTAATATATTTTTTGGATAATAAGTATTAATTACTCTTTCAAGAGAATTTTTTGCTCTTGCTAAAAGCTCACTCATCTTTTCTCCATTTTCCCCTAAATCTATATCTTTCTTATAATCCCATAAATCATCATAGGGTGTATTAGCACTATATTCACCTTCATATTTACCAAAAGATCTTTCTATAAAACCTTCATCTTTTATTATTTTTATATTTCTGCCCTCATTTATTATATTTGCTGTCTCTAATGTTCTTCTAAGTGGAGAGCATATTATTAAATCTATCTTCTCATTTTTTAATAAATCTCTTGTCTTTTTTGCTTGCTCAATTCCTACTTTATTTAATGGATTATCTGTTCTTCCTTGTAATCTTCTTACTTTATTCCAATCTGTTTGTCCATGTCTTACATAATATATGTTCATTATTTCCTCCTACGTTTATTTTATCTTTTTGTATTTTATCATAAATACTTATAAGTAACAAACAAATTTAAAGAATAAAAATGAATAAAAATAAAAAAAGTTAAAAAGTTAAAAAATTAAAAATTATATAAAACTAAAAATATAAAAATAAGCAAGGAATTCCTTGCTTTCATAATAAATCTATTATTTTTTACAATTGTGCTACAAAATCTTAAAAATGTAGCACAGTTGTAAATATGTTTTATAATACCTAGTTATTCTATTTTTGAGTAATTAATTTGCTTATCTTTTTAATTGTCTCAATTATGTCTTCAAACTTTATATCTTTAGTATATTTATGCTTTTGAGAATATGTCTTCCATAAATCTTGTAAAAGATCACTTTCTTGAATAACACTAATATTAGAATTAATTAATTTAATATCTGTATTTCTTTTTTCAAAAGTCTTTTCTATAGCAAGTCTTAAATCATCTTTTGAAAAAGTCGAATATTTTATTAAATAGTATAAATCATAAAAATCTTTCATTCTACTATTTAATACATTTCTTGAAATTATTGTTTGAAATTTTTCTGCAATAATACTTTCTATATTATATGTCATTATCTTCAATGCTTTGTCTTCAAACATCATCTTATAATTATACTCTATTTCACCTGGTGTAATCACATCTCCTGTTGCTATATCTATACTTAAATTAACTTTAATATTATCAAACTTGGCTAATATATTATATTTTAAACCTCCGTATTCATCATCCTCCCTTATAGGTTTAGAATTTTTTATCTCAAAAGTCACTCCATCTTTTACATCTGTATCTAAAATATTTTTTAAAACTTTATATAATTGTTCTTCCGTTAAGTTTATACCTTTTAAACAAGTATCCATATCCATTGTAGTTCTAGTATCAATGCCCATTATAGAAGATAATAATACTCCTCCTTTTAATATAAAATTATTTTTATATTCAGAAATAGATAGTCTTTCTAATATTCTCTCAAACATGTAATTCTGTAGTACTTCGTTTACTGTAATATTATTTTGTACAGCTTTATTTTTTAATTTGTCAATTAAGTTCTTTGCATTTTTAATCATATAATTGCCTCCATGTGATTTCTAACTTTGTCATATATTTTCATTTTTTTTGCATATTCAAACATTAGATTTGAATTAAACTCTTTGCTTTTAATGCATTTTCTAATAACTTTATTTCTTGTTTCAATATCCAAACTATTTTTATCTTTTATAATATCACATATTGTTCTTTCTAAATTATATGTTTTAACATCCATCCCTTGTGGTGATTTTCTTTCTACAACCCCTAAATCAAATATTTCTTTGCTAACTTTATAAATATTTACTAAGTCTTTAAATCTATGTGGATTATATTCTCTGCATATTGTTACATCCATATTTATAGGAGTTCTTTCAGTCATATTATTAAAATATAATGCTGTATTGTGTGAAAAAATAGTTTTAGGATATTTAAATTGAAATAAATAATATTCATCATATATAAATTCTTTTGTTACATATA
>CALWZY010000079.1 GCA_944386155.1 uncultured Clostridia bacterium
GACAAAGATAAAGACGATGATAAGGACAAAGATGATGATAAAGATAAAGACGACAAGAGTATGACAAAAAGAGGATTCTGGAGAATAGTATATGAGACTTCAGAACACGAGGGTAAGCAAGCTGGAACATTTGCAACATTAGTAAGAAATATGGCAAAAGCACCACTAAGACCTTCTAAAATTAGAAATGGTGGAATTGGTTGGTTAAGTGTTCCAACAGCAATAGTTACTGCACCATTTAAATTAGTTTCTAAAGCTATAAATGCAGCATCAAAAACAGATGATAAATATATGCAGATGTATGAAAATGTTAGAAAGTTATATGAAGAACGTCCAGAAGAATTCCTTACACTTGTTGAAGGTTTAAAACCAAATGTTATAAGAGAAAATAAAATAAATGATTTATATTTAACAGCTGTATATGATGTTGTAAATCAAATAACAAGTGGTGAGATGGCAGCTTCAGCTGAACTAAGAACTAGATATGATCAGACAATGAAGAGAAACGAAGCATATATGAGTAGAATGATTGACGTTGCAGAGCAACAATATGGATTAACTAAAGAAGAGGCAAAATTCTTATTTAGTGATAGAGCAGAACTAGATGATACAGAAAAAGCAGAATTAGATAGAATAGAAAGTAAAGCTATAGCATCTGGTGCAATTACAAGAGATGAGTTAGATCGTAAACAAAGTGATTTTGGAAATCTAAGAGCTGAAAGAAATAGACATTATATTGCAAATGAAAAAGAAAAACAAGAAACAGAACAATCTGATGTAAAAGTACTTACTGATCTAAAACTTGCAAAAGCATGGAAAGGTCACGAGTATGATCCATATGGACCAACATTTATATTTACTAAATTATTTAATAGATATAATCCACAAAACAGAGAAATGATAGGTGAATTTGCTGATTTAGAAGATGAAGCACTTCGTCAAGAAGCTTTAGGACATAGTGGAAGAGCAACAGATTTAAGAAGAGAGATAGATTTAACTAGAGAAAGAAATACTGATGAAAAAACATTACCATTTGGTATCGTAATTTCAAAAGGTAACGCACATCATGAAGTTGTAAATGTACTTCCTAATACAGAGAAAATTAATAGAAGTACTCAATTACTTCGTAATGTTTTAATTGCAACTTCACTTGTAAATGCTGTAAATAGTTTTAGAGAGGCTCACCAAATAACTGCAGAACAAGCAAGATTAGATCAACATTTGCAAGATCATAATGCACAATTAGATGGAGTAAATATTAATAATAGCCAATTAGAACAAGAGTATCAAAATGCATTAGATCAAATTGGTCAATATGCTCAAAATGGAACTCCAACTCAAGAAACATATGAAGCTTTTGATACTATAATAAATCAAAATATGCAAGGTATATTACCAAGATATCATGATGCTTATGTAACATTCTCAAATCAAGTTCCAGGTGGACAATGGCCATTCTCAGGAGATGCACAAATGCATGAAATGGTTGAAAATATGAATGCATCATATGATGCTGTTAAACAAACTGCAGATGCATTAGCACAACAAGGAAATTTTGAAGAAGCAATTAAACAATTAATAGATTTCAATAATAGTCAAGTTCAACCAGAAGTAACAAGTGTAATGCAGTGTGAAGTAGATGTATGGAATCAAGCAATAAATGCAGGATCTCAATATTCTTCAACATACCAATCTATGGCAGATGTTACTCAACAAGCTATTAATAATCAAGGTAATATAGAAAATCTATTAAATCAAATGGCAAATTCACAAATTACTGTACCAACAATAAATGGAACAATGGAAAATGCACAACATATTGGTGAATTCCAAATAGAAATACCATCAAGTGTAGCACCATCATTAGCTCTTTTAGGTATCTCACTTGCAAATGGAATTGAAGATGAAGTAAGAAGAGCTACACAGGATAAAGAAAGAGATGAAGAAGCAACACCAAGACGTGGACATTTCTTTAGTAAAGACAAAGATAATGATGATGGAGCAAGATAATAAAATATGAGTACAAAAGATATTATCCAAATTTAGGAGAAGGAGAATTTAAAAGTTATGGAATCTAATAATAATGATTTTAAAAAAATTAAATATGGAGAAAAAGAATACTTTGTAGTTGATGTTTTTGAATATAAAGGAAGAAAATATTTCTTTATAGTAGAGGACTTTTATGTCGAAGGTAAAGAAAGAATAGAAGATTATACAAGTACAAGGGTAGAGGCTAACTTCATATATAAGGTCTATGATCATTATTTTGATAATGTAACTGATGATAGGTTGTATAAAGAATTATTTGGTATAGTAACAAAACGAATTTTGCTGAAACAAAATCATTACTTTAAAGATATGTATAATCAAAAAAAGGAAGCTTAAAATAAGGAGCTGTATGCTCCTTATTTTTGTATGGAAAGGAATTTTATGAAAGAAGATAGAAAATCAAGTATAGATCCATTTGATGAAGGATTTGAAGAATTTTTAGACACATTAGATATAAAAGATAGTTATTTTGCAAATACCGGAAAAAGACCTACAACTCTAAGCCCATACGAAACAAAAAATAAAGATAATGGACAAAATATCCCACCAAAAGATTGGAAGAAAGCGACACACATTAAAAGAAATAAAACTAATACTAATCAAGCATCAATGAGCAAACTAAAAAAAGCTTTATTTATATTAACTTTAGCAGCACTTGGAATTACTTCTTATAATATAGCTTATAATTCTGATTTTGTTAAACATTTTTGGGATGATACAGAAACTAGAATAGAAGAAAGAAGAAATGAGAGAAAAGAATTTGAGAAATTAGCACAAGAGGCAGCAAATAAAGTTATCAATGAACAAGAAGAAGGAGAAGAAAGATAATATGAGCTTTAATGTTATGGATGAGATAATTTATGATAATAAAAGATTTATAATTATTGATGAAGTAGAAGTAAAAAATAATAGATATTTTTTCTTATCTACTACGGAAAAGCCAATTACAGGAGAAGTGGTTGAATATAAAATAGAAGACAATGAATTATATATAAATGATTCTATACCTGATGATGTGAAAAGAGAAGTTTTACTTGAGATAGCTAATCGTATTAATATAGAAGAAAATTAATAAAATTGATAAATTATTTTTGCACAAATGTTGACTTTAAAAAATAAAGATGATAAAATATTATACGCTAGTATATTTCTACGGAAATAAGGGCTAGCGTATATTTATTTTAGTATAAAATTAGGAGGTGAAATTTTAAAAATGCCAACAATTAATCAATTAGTAAGAAAAGGAAGACAAACTAGTAAATCAAAATCTAATTCTCCTGCTCTTCAAAAAGGTTATAACTCAAAAAAGAAAACTACAACTAATGCAAGATCTCCACAAAAAAGAGGTGTTTGTACAGTAGTTAAAACAGTTACACCTAAGAAACCAAACTCAGCTTTAAGAAAAGTAGCAAGGGTTAGATTATCTAATGGTTATGAAGTAACATCTTATATTCCTGGTGAAGGACACAACTTACAAGAGCACAGCGTTGTTCTAATAAGAGGTGGAAGGGTTAAAGATATCCCAGGTGTTAGATATCATATTATTAGAGGAACTTTAGATACTGCAGGTGTTAAAGATAGAATGCAAGCAAGATCTAAGTATGGAGCTAAGAAACCTAAAAAATAAAATTAGGAGTTTTAGTTTTAATTACTAATAGTGCAAATTATATGTTGGTCAATTTTTAAAATTGTACATATATAAGTAGCACTGTTACGGGAAAGTGAAATAATCTTTCCAGAGTACCTTTTAGTATTACAAATTAATACTAAGTTTAAAAAATTATTAAGGAGGGAAGTAAAGTGCCAAGAAGAGGAATTATAGCAAAAAGAGAAGTTTTACCAGATCCAATTTACAATAGTAAAGTTGTTACAAAATTAGTTAACAATATAATGTTAGATGGTAAAAAATCAGTTGCTCAAAAAATAGTATATGGTGCTTTTGATATAATAAGAGAAAAAGAACAAAAAGATCCATTAGAAGTTTTTGAAGCAGCATTAGAAAATGTAATGCCAGTTCTTGAAGTTAAAGCTAGAAGAGTAGGTGGAGCTACATACCAAGTTCCAATCGAAATTAGAGCAGAAAGAAGACAAACTTTAGGATTAAGATGGCTTGTATCTTATGCTAGAACAAGACATGAAAAAACAATGTCTGAAAAATTAGCTGGAGAAATATTAGATGCTATAAACGGTAACGGTGGAGCATTTAAGAAGAAAGAAGATACACATAGAATGGCTGAAGCTAATAAAGCTTTTGCACATTACAAATGGTAAAATATAATTTAGGTGAATAACCAGAAAGGGGAAAAAAGAATATGGCTGGAAGAGCATTCCCATTAGAAAAAACAAGAAATATAGGAATAATGGCACATATAGATGCTGGAAAAACAACAACAACAGAGAGAATCTTATTCTATACAGGAAAAACTCATAAAATTGGTGAAGTACATGATGGTGCTGCAACAATGGACTGGATGGAACAAGAACAAGAAAGAGGTATAACAATTACTTCAGCTGCTACAACTTGTGAATGGTTAGGTCATAGAATTAATATAATTGATACTCCAGGTCACGTTGACTTTACTGTAGAAGTTCAAAGATCTTTAAGAGTACTTGACGGATCAGTTACTGTTTTAGCTGCTAAAGGTGGTGTTCAACCTCAAACAGAAACTGTTTGGAGACAAGCAGATAAATATAATGTACCAAGAATGGTATATGTAAACAAAATGGATATTACAGGTGCAAACTTTATGCTTTGTGTTGATCAATTAAAAAATAGATTAAAAGCTAACGCTATTCCAATTCAATTACCAATTGGAGCTGAAGATCAATTCAAAGGTATAGTTGACTTAATTAAAATGAGAGCATTCGTTCACAAAGACGATTTAGGAAAAGAAATAGAAGAATGTGATATACCAGAAGATATGAAAGCAGATGCTGAAAAATTCAGAAATGAAATGATTGAAGCAGCTGTAGAACAAGACGAAGAATTAATGATGAAATATCTTGAAGGTGAAGAAATCACTGAAGAAGAAATCAAAAGAGGTTTAAGAATAGGAACAATAGCAAACAAAATAGTTCCTGTAACTTGTGGTTCTTCTTATAAAAATAAAGGTGTACAAGAATTATTAAATGCAATAATTGATTATATGCCATCACCACTAGATATTGCTCATATTAAAGGTGAAACATTAGATGGAGAAGAAACAGAAGCTAAAACTTCAGATTCTGAACCATTTGCTGCACTTGCATTTAAAATTGCTACAGATCCATATGTAGGAAAATTATGTTTCTTCAGAGTTTATTCTGGAACATTAGAATCAGGATCAACAGTTTTAAATTCAAGTAAAGATAAAAAAGAAAGAGTTGGTAGAATTCTTCAAATGCACGCTAATCACAGAGAAGATATAGATAAAGTATATGCTGGTGACATAGCAGCTGCAGTTGGATTAAAAGATGTTACAACAGGAAATACTTTATGTGATCCTGATCATCCAATAATCCTTGAATCAATGGAATTCCCAGAGCCAGTTATTGATATAGCTATTGAGCCAAAAGATAAAGCTGCTCAAGAAAAAATGGGTATAGCTTTAGCAAAACTTGCTGAAGAAGA
>CALWZY010000080.1 GCA_944386155.1 uncultured Clostridia bacterium
AAGTACCACCAAGCACCAAATCCTGCTCCTGCAAGTAATAATATAATAATTATTAAAGCTATTATTTTTTTCTTGTTACTTTTCTTTTTAGTCTTTTCTTCTTTTTTTGTATCATCTATTTTACTAGAATTACTATTTTTACTTTCTTCATTATCTTTATTATTTTTATTAACATTTTCTTTTACTTTATTATCTTTTATAGTATCTTTTTGTTTAGATTTTTTATTATTTTCCTCTTTAGTTTTATCATCTGCTTTTTTATCATTTTTATCATTAACTGTTTTTGTTTTAGTTTCTTTTTCTAGCTCAACTTTTTCATCTTTATCTTTATTTTCAGATTCTTTTTTTAATTCTTCATTTCTAATTTTATTTTTTTCTTCTTCTAGCTTTTTTTCTTGTTCCTTTTTAAATTCTGCAATATTAATACCACACTTAGTACAAAACTTCATATTATTCTGTAAATCTTCATTACAATTTGGACATTTCATAATTTTTTCCTCCATAACTATTTTTTACATTTTATCTGGCATTTCAATACCTAATAATTTAGAACCAGTTTTTAAAACTATTCCTGTAACATAGCTTAAATAAAGTCTTGCTTTAGTAATACCTTCATCATCTGTAATAATTTTATTTTCATTATAAAAATTACTATAAGCCTTTGCTAAATCTAATAAGTACCTTGTTAAAATACATGTTTCATTTTTTTCAGAAACAGAAACTAGTACATCTGAAAAATTATATAATAATTCTATAATATTTAAAGATGCTTTATCTGTTAAATTATTAATATCTATCTCAGAAAACTCAGGAACATTTCTTCCTGCTTTTTCTATAACACTCTTTGTTCTAACATAAATATATTGAATATATGGTCCTGTCTCTCCATTAAAATTAAGCATTATATCCCAATCAAATATTTGATCTTTAACTAAAGTAGTACATAAATTATTAAATATAACTGCTCCTATTCCTATTTTTTTAGCTTCTTCTTCCCTATTTTCCATATCTGGATTTTTTTCTTTAATAATTTTGTTAACTCTATCTATAGCCTCATTTAGTAATTCATCAACTTTTACAACAGTACCTTCTCTTGTAGACATTTTTCCTGTTGAAAGTCTTGTCATACCGTATGAAATATGTTTTAAACCTTTAACACATTTTTCTGGAATATCTAAATATTTTGCTATTTCAAATATTTGTTTAAAATATTGGTTTTGCTCATATGCTACTACATATAAACATTTATCAAAATCATAAGTTTTAGCTCTATACCTAATAGTTGCTAAATCTCTAGTAGCATAAATACTTGAACCATTTGCTTTTCTAATCATACAAACGCCAAGTCCTTTATCTTCTAAATCTATTATTTTAGCACCTTCTGACTCTTGAACTATTCCTTTGCCTTCTAGTATTTTACAAACATCATCTACTTTATCTGCATAAAAAGCTTCTCCTGTAAACGAATCAAATTTTACTCCTAATAAATCATATATTCTTTGAAATTCTTTTAAACTTAAATCTTTAAATTTATTCCAAATCTTTGTGCAATATTCGTCTCCTTCTTCTAGTTTTTTAAAATTGTCTCTACATATTTCTAATACATTCTCATCTTCTTTACACAAATTATTTATTCTAACATAAATATCCATTAATTTGTCTATTGGATTATCATTTAAATCATATTCATTTCCCCATCTTTTATAACCCTCAATCATCTTACCAAACTGAGTTCCATAATCGCCTAAATGGTTTATTCCTGTTACATTATATCCTAAAAATTTATATATATTATATAAGGCAGATCCAATAACAGTAGTTCTTAAATGTCCTATATGAAATGGTTTTGCAATATTTGGAGAAGAATATTCAACAATGATATTTTTACCATTACCGATATTAGATGAACCAAAATTTTCTTTTTTCTCATCTAGTTCTTTTAATACTTCATTTATTAAAATCTTTTTATTTACAAAGAAATTTAAATATCCACCTTGAACATCAACTTTTTCAATTAAATCTCCAGATAAATCAATATTATCTTTAATTTCATTTGCAATTATCATTGGAGACTTCCTTAAAGTTTTCGCAAGTGAAAAACACGGAAATGCATAATCTCCCATATCTTTATTGGGAGGATTTTCTATAAGATTTTTAATATCATCTTCAATGCTTATTGCTTTTTTTATTTTATCTGCTATTTCATCTTTAAAATTAATCATTTATATCCCCTCTATCTTAATTTTTTACGAAATAATTATACTAAAAAATAACTTTATATGCAATAAAATAATAAATAAAAGTCCCCATTTCTAGAGACTTTTAATAATCTTTATAAAAAAACTATTTAAAAATATAATAATAAATAATTAATCGCCAAAACAAATACCAATACTTCTTGCAACTTTTAGATTTTCATCATCTGGAGTTACTTTTCTAATATTAGTTTCAGCTGTACTACCAGATGCAGCTCCAATCTTTTTATTTCTTCCTACTACATCTTCTAGAGTTGCATAAGAAAGTTTGCCATTATTGTATGTTACAAGAACATTAAAAGTACCATTTAGAGCAAGTTCCATAGCTTTTGAACCAAATTTTGTAGATAAAACTCTATCATATGGAATTGGTGATCCACCTCTTTGTACATATCCAAGAGTAGTATTTCTAGTTGCAATACCAGTTCTTTCTTCAATTTCTTTAGCAACTATATCTCCTATACCTCCAAGTCTAATATTATCTACTCCTTGTCCATCATTTAATTTTCTTTTTACTACTATATCTCCATTTAATGGTTTAGCACCTTCAGAAACAACAACTATGCTAAAACCTTTTCCCATATCTTGTCTTTCTTTTATTTTATCTATTACTTTATCCATATCATATGGTATTTCTGGAATTAAACAAACGTCAGCACCACCTGCAATAGCAGATTCTAAAGCTATCCATCCTGCATATCTACCCATAACTTCTAAAACCATAATTCTATGATGAGATGCAGCTGTTGTGTGTAATCTATCTAAAGCATCTGTTGCAACTTCTACTGCTGTATTAAAACCAAATGTAACATCAGTATGAGCAACATCATTATCTATAGTCTTTGGAACGCCAATAACATGTACTCCTTTTAAAGATAGGTCTCTAGCAGATTTTTGAGTACCATCTCCACCCAAAGTAAATAAACAATCAATTCCTAAATTTCTTAAATTTTCAACACAATTATCAGACAAATCTTTATAAACTACTTGTCCATCAGCTTCTTTTACTGGTAAATTAAATACATTTGTACTATTTGAAGCTCCTATAATTGTTCCACCTCTGTGTAATAAACCTGCTGCATTAGTATTAGAATCAAGTTTTACATAGTTATTTTCTAATAGTCCTTTATAACCTTCAATAAAACCATAACATTCTACATTGTTTCTTTCAGCTACTTTAACTATAGCTCTAATTACTGCATTAAGTCCCGGAGCATCTCCTCCATTTGTTAAAATTGCAACTTTTTTAATCATAAATATACCTCCGCATTTTAAATTATTCTTTAGTTTATTTATTTTTTGTATTAAAAACTTCATCTGCATCAACTGTTCCCATTACATTTTTGCAATCTTCACTGTCAGTGCTTATTTCTTTTTTATATTTAAAATATTTATATATATAATAAATAATAACTATTGGTAAAGCTATTGATCCAAATACTGCTACATAAGCTGAGAATGGACAAATAACAATAATTGCAACTATATTTAGTATAATCCTTAAAACTTTATTTAATCCTTTTAAATACTTATGCTCTATTTTACTTAGTAATATTACTATAAGCATATATCCATTAAATAAGCTTAAACATGACATTGTAAAAGGTCCTATGATTTCAGCTGATTTATCTTGTTCAATTAAATTATAAACTTCTCCACTTTTCATTGTTTCGAAAAGTTCAATAGCATCTTCTTTTGTAAATTTTTCTTCTTCAGCTAAACCATTATTTAATTCGTCTAAAACTTCTTTACTTGTTTCATCTCCACTATTTACAATCTTTTCATAAGTTTCGTCAATCGCTTCTTTTTGCTGAATTAAAGCTAAATACATAAAATAAGAAATTACTAAACTAATAATAGCAGCAACTCCTAAAATAATTAAATAAATTTTATATTTTTTTGATTTATCTACTATATCTTCCATATAATTTCTCCTTTTTTTATTCTATACACATTAAGGATTATATTATATCTATTTTTTAAATGCAATAAGTATAATTAATAATATTTTTGAATCGTTAATTATTTTTGTAATTTAATTAATTTAAGTCAAAATAACTTACTAAGAATATTTAATTTTCTCTTGAAGAAATACTTATATCATTTATATCTATCATAAGTTGATTTATAATTATATTTTGTATTTGTGCTATTTCTTCTTTTTTTAATTTATCAGATTTTACTATAACAGTTGCTTTTGCATCATTTATAAAAATAACAACATCTTCAAAACCTTTTACTTTAATTAAATTCTCTGCAATTAATATTCCACTTTTAATATTTGTTATTTCAGTAATTTCATTTTCAGCAATTACTTTTTGCTCGTTTGTTATACTATCATTTGATAATATGTTTTCATAAACCTCTAAAGTTTCAGAATACATTTTATCTCTTTCTAATCGTGATTCTTCAAAATAATCATTTTCATTTATATTATTACTTCTATTGCTATCTGTATCTTTTGTATTATCATTTATATTATTTTTCTCACTGTTACTACTAGTATTCTTGGTATTTTCACTATTTTCCTTATTTAAATTTTCATTTGTATTAACATTATTTATGTCGTTTTTTTCGTCTAAAGTATATGTATTTTGAGTACTAACTAGTTCAACATCTCCAAAAGATTCAGAATAATTTTCAATATCTGCAATTTGATTTGAAACATCTACACCTATATAATTATATCCTAAATAACCGCACAACTACTAAAATAAAAGAAACTAAAAAATATATAATTTGTTTTTTATTTAATAGTTTTATTTTCATGATAACCTCCTCATAAAAAAACTTAATTACTTATTATTTTTCATTTCAAAAACTTGTATCTTATGTACTTTAAGTCCAGTAGCCGCTTCTACTGCACTAATCACATTATTTTTGACATTAATATCATTTGCACCTTCACAAATTACTATGGCACCTTCTATTTTAGGCATAATAATTCTTTCTGTAATTGGCTCAGATGATTCATCAGTAACTACTTCTTTTGAACTGTCATAACTTTCTATTACTCTTGTTCCTCCTTCTGTATCTTCTTCACTTGTTTTACTCTCACTTGAATTTTCATTATATACTGGAACTAATTTACTAGTTTCAGAATAGGTAATTAATACATCAACTTCACCTACACCATTTATTTTTTTTAATATATTAATTAATTCACTTTTCAAATCATCTTTATAGCTTACTGTTTCCTGTTCCTGCAAGACATCGTTACTATATACAAGTTCAGCATTATTATAATTACTAGATTGTTTTTCACTTTTATCCCCTGAGAAAATATATTTTACTAAAACTAAAGTAACAACTAGAATAATAATAAAAAAAGTAAGATTTTCTATTGTTCTATTTTTAAATAATTTACTAGTTTTTCC
>CALWZY010000081.1 GCA_944386155.1 uncultured Clostridia bacterium
AAATTACTAGTTATCTCTCAACTTTCTTCAAATCTTTTGAATAATATATCAAATCAGTGCAAACTAAATCTCCATCTTTAATTTCTTCATTATAGTTATCTACAAAGAAATTTTTAATAGTTTTTTCATACTTATCAAAACCTTGTTTTACATAGAATGGTATATTGTTCTCTGTTGTTCCTACAATCATCTTTTTATATCTTGGTTTATAATTATCTAATAAATACTTAATCATCTTTTTAGCATAGCCTTTTCCTCTGAAATTTTCTTTTGTTGCTATATTTTTTAATTCCACAGTATCATTATTTATCTTGGTTACCACAGCAACACAAGCTGGTTCATCATTATATGTCAATACAAATAGCTCTCCATTAGATAAATACTTATTAATCATTTCTTCACTTGGATCTGCTTCAAGTAATAGCTTTAAATATCGCTCTTTATCGTCTTTTTCTTTTTTTATATTAACCGAATGTTTTACAGGTAAAAACTCGAAACCCTCTGGTAATCTTGGCATTCCTTGATTGTGGTTAAAATATCTACTTTCCTCTGAATAAATGCAACCACAATATTTTTGCATATATAAACCTAATTGTCTAGCTTCATTTTGTCCTTCTCTAAATCCTACTCTAAAATCTCTGTAAACAAATTCTAATCCATACTTACTTGCAATCTCTTTGCATATTTTCTTAATATCATCATGTTTTTGATATGGACTTACAAATAAAGTAGTAGTAATAGCATCAAATCCATTTTCTTTCGCATATCTTGCTGTTTCTTCAAGTCTAACTCGGTAGCAATAATTTACGCATCTATTTTCTACATCATTACATACATTTTTACAAAACTCTCTTAAACCATATTCTTCTTTTAATATTAATTTAGCATCTATCATTTCACTATATTTAATTAAAGTATCTCTTCTTGCAACATACTCCATTACTGGATGGATATTTGGATTATACCAAAAAAGTGTTGGCTCTATTCCTTCTTCTCTTAAAGATTTAATACAATATACACTACAAGGAGCACAACATGTGTGCATTAATAATTTCATTTTTTATTCCTTCTTTTCTCTTTTATTTTCTATATATTATTTATTTAATATTTAAAATAATCTATCATAACCGATTCCTAAATGTTTATATGCATTTATCGTTGCAATTCTTCCTCTTGGAGTTCTTGAAATAAATCCTATTTGCATTAAATAAGGCTCATATACATCTTCTATTGTATCTGGCTCTTCTCCAACAGTTGTTGCTAGAGAATCTATTCCAACTGGGCCTCCATTATATGTATTTATAATTGCATCTAATATTTGCATATCAGTATTATCTAGACCTAGCTCATCTATTTCTAATCTTTCTAGAGCTTCTCTTGCAATATCTAAAGTAATATTTCCATCTCCTAAAACTATACCAAAATCTGCAACTCTTTTAAGTAATCTATTTGCTATTCTAGGAGTTCCTCTTGATCTTTTTGCAAGCTCAAAAGCTGCTTTATCATCTATTGTTACATTTAGTATTCCAGCAGATCTTTTAATAATTGTATTTAAATCATCTGTTGAATATAATTCTAGTCTATTAATTATTCCAAATCTATCTCTTAGTGGTGTAGATAAACTTCCAGCTTTTGTAGTAGCACCAACTAGAGTAAATTTAGGAAGATCTAATCTTATAGATTTAGCAGTAGGACCTTTTCCTATCATAATATCTAAACTATAATCTTCTAAAGCTGGATATAATATTTCTTCAATATTTTTACTCAATCTATGTATCTCATCTATAAACAAAATATCATTTGGAGCTAAACTTGTAAGAAGTGCTGCTAAATCTCCTTGTTTTTCTATAGCAGGGCCTGATGTGATTTTTATATTAGATTCCATCTCATTTGCTAAAATATTTGCAAGTGTTGTTTTTCCAAGTCCAGGAGGTCCATATAAAAGCACATGATCTAAAGGCTCACCTCTTTTTTTAGCAGCTTCGATACATATTTTCATATTTTCTTTTACTTTAGTCTGTCCTATATAATCATCAAGAATTTTAGGTCTTAATGATGTTTCTGACACTTCCTCATTATTATCTCTCACATTTGGAGTCATAAAGTTATTTAAACTCATTTTTGTCCCCCTTTAAAGCTTACAACTAATTTTTTTCTTTTATTATCTCTAATATTTCTTCTTTTAATGTATCAAACATATCTTCTTGTTTTACTTTTCTTATAATTTCACCTTTTTTAAAAAGTAATCCTTCTTTATCTCCACCAGCTATTCCTATATCTGCTTCTCTTGCTTCTCCTGGTCCATTTACAGCACATCCCATAATAGCAACTGTAATATCAGCATCTACTGTTTGTAAAAATTTCTCCATCTTTTTAGCAAGTGGTATCAAATCATATTGAATTCTACCACATGTTGGACATGATACAAGTTTCGGCGAGTTTTTGTATAAATTACAATTCTTTAGAATTTCTTTACATACTAATATTTCTTCTACTGGATCATCTGAAAGTGAAACTCTTAAAGTATCTCCGATTCCTTCTCTTAAAAGAACTCCTAGTCCAATACTAGATTTAATAGTACCACTAAAAGCAGTACCAGCTTCAGTTATTCCTAAATGAAGTGGATATTTTATAAGTTTTGCAGCTTTTTCATATGCCTCTACACACATATCTAAATTTGATGCTTTTAAAGATAAACATATATCATAAAAATCTAACTTTTCTAGTATCTCTATGTGTCTTAATGCACTTTCTATCATAGCATCACTACAAGGCTTTTTATACTTTTCTAACAAATCTTTTTCTAAAGAACCTGCATTTACTCCAATTCTTATTGGAATATTATTTTCTTTGCATCCATCTACTACTGCTTTTATTTTTTCTTCATCGCCAATATTTCCTGGATTTATACGTATCTTATCTACCTTGCTTTTTATTGCTTCTAAAGCTATTTTATAATCAAAATGAATATCTGCTACTATTGGAATATGGATTTTCTCTTTAATATCTTTTATTGCTTTGGCATCTTCTATATCTAGACAAGCAACTCTAATAATTTCACATCCCACTTTTTCTAACTCTAGTATTTGCTTTACTGTAGAGTCAACATCTTTAGTTTTAGTATTACACATTGATTGAATAACAACTTTATTTTGCCCTCCAATTTGTACTCCTCCTACAGTAATTGCTCTAGTATCAGTTCTTTTATACATAAAATACTCCTTTTAATCTTTATTTTCTTCTTTCTCATCTTCAGAATTTAAAAAATCTATATCTACTCCTAAGTCATCAATTAATTCATCATAAGTTTGACCTAAGTCTTTTCTATTAAATAAAAGTCCCATAATTTTCCTCCTTTTAGCTTAGTCTATTCTATCATTTTATAATCCTTCTTTCAAGCAAAAAAGCTAAAGAATTCTCTCTTTAGCTTTTAACTTAATTAATAATTTAATCCTTCTAATTTTTTATCTAATTCTAAATAATTTTCACTATATCTTTTTAGTAATTCATAAAATCTTTTTGTATGTCCTTTATATTTTAAATGACAGAATTCATGTAATATAACATATTCGATAATCTCTTTATTATATTTTACTATTATAGGATTTATTAAAATCTTTTTATTTTCTGTACATCTTGCTAAACAATCACTCATTTCTCTTATTTCATAATCTTCTGGAGCTAAACCAGTCTCAAGTCTAGTCTTTTCCATGATAGCTTCAATTTCTCTTTCTGCAATTTTCTTATACATCTTATCTATTAATATATTAGTCATTACTTCGTCATCTATTTTTTTGCATTTCTTTGGAAGAGCAATCTCTACTATGTTTTTATAAATATTACATTCAATTACTTCAATATTTTTATATACAACTTTCAAATTATATTCAACACCAAACACTTTTATTGGTTTTAAGCTCATTTCTTCTTTTTTGCTTTCTTTATATTCTTTTACTTTTTCTAAAATCCAATTTCTTTTTTCTTCAACTGCTTCTTGAATTCTATTTTTAGTAAAATACCAGGGAGCTTTTACTGTTACTTCTCCATTTTGTACTGAAATATATAAACTATTATTTGCCACTCTGTCTATTTTATAAGTTATTATATTTTTCATAATTATACCTCCCTCAAAATAAGAACTTCTGTTTGGTAGTATTTTATATTTTATTAATAACTTTGTCAATAGTTTTTCGAAAATTTGTTCGTGTTTTTTATAAAATTTTAGAAGTGCTAATTTAAAGCACTTCTAACACTTTTCTATTTAAAATTTATATATTTTACATTTAGTTTTAGTTTTTATTTTCTTCTGTTTTATCTTTATTTTCATCATCATCTTCATTATTGTTTGTTTCTTTATTATCATTATTATTTTTATATTCAGAAATATAATCTTTTGGCTTTTCTGTGCTTAAAATATTTTCTTCCATACAGAATTCAATATCTTGATTTAGAAGCAAAACTTTTTTAAAAGCAATCATTAATTCTGCTAATTGATCACTTGTTTCACTATTTGATTCTATATTTTTTAAATATTGTTCTTGTAAAGCTACATACTCTTCATCTTTAAACTTTCTCTCATTATATATAGCTTCTATTACTAAATCTGCTGTTCCTTCTAATGCACCTTGATATGTTAAAAGAGATTTGGCATACATATTTATATACTCATCATTAGAAAGCCATTTTTCATCTTCGCTTATATCATATATTTCAAGTAAAGCCGAAATTCCTTTTTCAGTATTCATTTCAAGTGCATATTGTATTGTTTCTGGATCAATTTCTTTAGCATAATTTCCAGTACCATCTTCTTTTTCTAATGTTTTCTTTTCTAATAGTTCATAAAATGCATTTTCATTTAAATTTAATTTATTATCTTCTGAAGAATTTTCCATCATAAACTTTTCCATTGTAACATCGCATTTTAATATATCTTCACCATTTATTCTAGCCACAACAGTATTTGGTGGGATATCCGCTTCTTCTATCTTCTTTCCATATTCATATATTTCTTCTTTAGTATGCTTTATTGCTGGAGTATTATCTGAAGAATTATTTTGTGATTTATTATTTTCTATTGAATTTTTATTAATAAAATTTATCGCTAATACAGAAGCTATAAGTATTAAAACAATTAACACTAAATAAAATATTATACGTTTTGATCTTTTTTTCATTTGTATCCTCCTTTATTTTTTATACAGTTATTATATTTAAAATATTATAAAATTTCAACAAAATATGTATATAAACAA
>CALWZY010000082.1 GCA_944386155.1 uncultured Clostridia bacterium
TTCTTCTGGTTTTTCTTCTGGTTCTTTAGGTTCTTCTTCCTTTTCCTTATGTTTATTACAATGTTTTGTAGGAATATCTAAATCCTCATCATCAGGATAATATCTAATAACTTCTGTATTTGGACATGCATCATTTGCAAGTAATCCTGTATCTGAACAAATAGTATAACTCTTCATTGATTTACTTTCATCACAAGTCTTTTTAGGAATTGTTCCCTTAACAAAATAATCTGTTACAGTTGGACAGCCTTTAGCTGGTGCTAAACCTGTACGTTTACAAACTTTATCTTTAACTACACCATTTGGAACAGTAAATTTCTTGTTTTTCATTCCTTCATGAACATCTTTCATTACATAAGACCATATAGATCCTGCTGGGTTTGAAGGATATCCACTATAACTTACAGTTTCATTTTTGTCATATCCATACCAAACAGCTGCTGTATAATAAGGTGTAAATCCACAAAGCCATCTATCATTATCATCTTGTGTTGTACCTGTCTTTGCTGCTGTTTCAATTCCAGGAATTGCACAATATCTAGCAGTTGCTCCATTTGTTCCATATACAGGTTCTGTTAAAATATCTGTTACTACAAATGCTGCCGCTTCTGATATAACTTGTTCTTTTTTCTGAGTAGGCTCTAAAACAACATTATCAGATGCGTCAGTTACTTTTGAATAAAATGTCGGTTCAATGTACTCTCCACCATTTGCAATACATGCATAAGCTGCTGCCATTTCTAAAGAAGATGCTCCATATGTTAACCCACCAAGAGCCATTGACTCTCCTTCATTTTTTAAATGTGCAAATCCCATCTTATTTAAATATTCAAGAGAAGTACTTACTCCTAAATCTTGTATTATTTGAACTTCAACAGTATTACATGAAATCTCTATTGCATGTCTTACACTCATAGCTCCTTTATATCCCGAATATTGATTTTTTACAGTCTTGTTTTTTACTCCTGTATATTTTACAGGTTTATCTTGATAAACTGATGCTGCTGTTATTACTCCCTCATTTATACCAGGTGCAATACATGCTAATGGTTTAAATGAAGATCCTGTTTGTTTTAAAAGCTGTGTTGCTCTATTTAAATCTCCATTTGTATCTTTCTTTCCAAGTTTTCCTTGACAAGCAACTACTTCACCTGTTTTTTGATTAATAATTACCATTGATGCTTGTGTCGTAGCACCTTTATTTTTACGAGATTTCTTAACATATTTATCTTTAGACATTTCTTTTTCTACAGCTTTTTGTATTGAAGCATCTTCTGTTGTATATATCTTAAGACCTCCACCATATACTGTAATTTCAGCTAAATCTCTACTCATTCCCTTTTCTTCCATAAGTTGTTCTACAACTTCATCTACTGCACATTCAGTAATATATGAGTAAACTTGACCAGATGTTAATTTACCTCGTTTAAATTTTAATCCTTCATCAACATCTTTTATAGCTTCATTATATTCTTCATCATTTACGAATCCTAATTCTTTCATCTTGTTTAGAACTGTTTTTGTTCTTGTTTTAACAAGATCTATATCTTCTTGGTCATCACTAAATGGATGATACATATTAGGTGAGTTATTTATTCCAGCTAAATATGCAGATTCAGCAAGGCTTAATTTTGAAACATCTTTATCAAAGTAATATTCTGCTCCAAGAGCAACACCATGAATATTATTTCCACCTACGAATATAATATTTAAATATAATTCAAGTATTTGATCTTTAGAAATCAATTTTTCTACTTGAAGAGCTTTAGCCATTTCTTTAATTTTTCTTGTTGCAGTATCTTCATCATCTTTTGTTATATTTTTAACAAGCTGCTGAGTAATTGTACTTCCACCAAAAGAAGATGAACCACCATTTAATAAATATGTTAAAGTTGCTGCTGCAGTTCTTTTAATATCTACACCTGTATGTGAATAAAATCTTTCGTCTTCTATAGCAACATATGCTTTTGGAAGATATTTTGACATCTCAGACATTGGAACTATCTTTCTTTTCTCATCGCCTGTAAGTGTCGCAATTAGCTTTCCATCTGCATTGTATACTTCTGAATTTTGATTAGAAAGTAATAAATCTTCTTTTGTTAGTTTAAAATCATTACCAAATAATCCTAAAAATAATCCCGCAATAATTCCACCTATAATAAGTGCTGCTAAAATTCCTAGAACTAATATTGTAATTAGAATAATTTTTACAACTTTCCATGCTTTGTTTTGTTTTTTATTCTTTTTGTTTCTATTCATATCTTTATTCTTTTTACCTCTTACATTTTTATTTGTTCTTGTTGGTCTAGTACTTAATCTATCATTTATTTCATTTAAGTCATATCTTCTTGTACTTCCTAAACCATCACCATTACCACTCATAATATTTCCTCCTAAAAAATATATTATCAGCATCTGTCTATAAGTATTGTTATTATATTATAAAATAGCTAAAATATAAAGTATTTTTTAGTATTTTTTATATAATTTTATTTTATGTTTAAAACACTAATATTTATATAATATCAAACTTATATTAAATCCACATTAAATCATATTAAATAAAGAAGGAATTACATTATAAATTATTATTCCTTCTTTATTATTTATTTAATATTTCATTGTTTCATTATTTGTTATTTTTAATTATTTATATCATCATTTTCATTATCATCAATTAATTCAAAAGAAACACTTCTTGTCTCTTTATTAGCATCTATAACTCTAATATTAACTTTATCACCAATTTTATAAACTTTTCTTGTGTGTTCTCCTACTAATTGCTTATTATCTTCATCAAAAATAAAATATTCATTTGAATTCATATTATCAAATCTAACTAGTCCTTCTACAGTATTTTCTAGTTCAACAAACATTCCAAAACCAGTAACTGAAGATACAATTCCTTCATATTCTTCTCCAATTTTACTTTCCATAAATTCTGCTTTCTTTAAGCTGGTAGCTTCTCTTTCAACTTTTTGAGCAATTCTTTCTCTTTCAGAAGATCTTTCAGCATATTTAGGTGCTTTTTCAGCAATTCTCTCTTTTTGTTTTTCACTCAAATCAAAATATTCAGAAATCACCCTATGAATAAATAAATCTGGATATCTTCTAATAGGTGATGTAAAATGGCAATAATATTTACTTGCTATTCCAAAATGTCCTTTATTTTCACTATCGTATTTTGCAACTTTTAATGTCCTTAAAATCAAATTTGATACAACTCTTTCTTCTTTCTTTCCTTTTACTTCATCTAAAACTTTTGCAAAAGCTGATGGATGTATGTTGTCTTTGTTAGCATGAATTTTATATCCTAGATTATATAAAAAATGATTCAATTCATTAATTTTTTCTATATCAGGTTCTTCATGAACTCTATATATAAATGGAACTTCAAGCCAAAAATAACGTTCAGCAACAGTTTCATTTGCTTTTAGCATAAATTGTTCAATAATTTCATTTGCAAAACTTGTCTCATATTTATGAACATCTATAGCTTTTCCATTTACATCTAATTCAATCTTACTTTCTGGAATATCTAAATTTAAATATCCTTGTTTTATTCTTTTTTCTTTTAAAATTAATGCTAGTTCTTCCATTAATTTAAAATTATCAATATATTTTTCATATCTTTTTAATACTTCATCATCTTCTCCATCAAGTATTGCTTGAACAGATGTATAAGACATTCTTTCTGTAACTCTTATTACTGCTTTATATATATCAGAAGATACGACTTCACCTTCATTATTTATTTCCATACTAACTGATAGAGTGTATCTGTCTTCACCTGCATTTAAGCTACAAAGTCCATTTGAAAGTTCTCTTGGAAGCATTGGAATTACTCTTCCTAGCATATATACACTTGTACCTCTTATTCTTGCTTCTCTATCTAATTTAGATCTATCTTTTACATAAAAGCTAACATCTGCAATATGAACATCTAATTTATAATTTCCATTTTCTAATTTTTTAACACTTACTGCGTCATCTAAATCTTTAGCATCTTCACCATCTATTGTAAATATAATATCATCTCTTAAATCAACTCTATTTTTTATATCAGATTTATCTATTTTATTACCATAAGATTTAGCCTCTGCTACTACATCATCTGGAAAAGTATATGGAAGTTCATATTCTTTAATAAGACTTAGCATATCTACTCCTGCTTGATTTGGAGCTCCTAAAACTTCTATAATCTCTCCTTCTGCTTTTTTCCCTCGTTCTGGATACTTTGTTATTTTTACCATAACTTTATGATTATTTCGTGCTTTTCCAAAATGTTTTTTTGAAATAAAAATATCTGTACCATATCTTTTATCATCAGGAACAACAAATCCAAAGTTTTTGTTATATTGGAATGTACCTACTAAAGTTTCTCTTCCTCTTCTTATAATCCTTGCTATTTTACCTTCCAGTTTCTTTCCTTTTCTTGCTATATCATTACTTTTAATATTTACTTCTACTACATCTTCATTTAAAGCTCCATTTACATATTGCTTTGGTATAAATATTTCTTCTTTTTCAGGATCTTCTGGTTTTACAAAGCCAAAGCCTTTTTCGTTAGCTTCAAATACTCCGTATTACTTTTTCAATTAATTCTTTGTTACTTTTTTTCATATATACTCCTAAACAAAATAAAAAGGCAGATTTCTCTGCCCTCTATATAAATTACTTATATTTAGCTTATATTAAGCAATTGTTAATATTGAAAGAACAATTGTTAATATTGCAAAAACAACTCCTAAAATAATAGTCCATCTTTTAAGTAATCCTTCACCTGTTCTTCCTTTGTTTTTATCATAGAAATTACTGTTACTTGAAGAACCTGTTATCGCTTGAGATGCTCCTGCTACATTTTCGCTTTTTTGTACTAATGTAATTATTACTATAGCTACACAGATTATAGCATAAATTATATATAATATGTTTTTTACCATTTCTAAATTCATTTTGTATTCCTCCAACCTTATTTTCTGACAGTAGTTATTTTAACATATATAAAATATAAATGCAATTATTTTAAAAAATTATTCTAAATTTTTTGCACATCTTGCACATATTGTTGGATGATCATGGTCTTTTCCTACAGTTTCAGAATACATCCAGCATCTTTCGCATTTTTCTCCTTCTGCCATTTCTACTTTTAT
>CALWZY010000083.1 GCA_944386155.1 uncultured Clostridia bacterium
AAATTTAATTAAGCTAACAAAATTTTTAATGTCGATATTTATTTCATTTATCTTTTCACTTTTCTTTTCTTCTCTTTTTTCGATTTTTTCACTTTTTTCAGTTTCTTTATTATCATCAAAATTTGCAAGTTTTTCATTTAGATCTTCTATTTGAGATATAGTAATTTTATTAATATTTTTATAATATTTTATTTTTTCAAAAAAGCCATATGGAACAATATTAGATTGATTCCATTCTATATCAATTTGAGAAGTTATTGTGTCACTATCTATCATAAAAGTTCTAATTAATAAATCTTTAAAATCTATTAATTCAAAATCTCTATCAGAAGAAGAATTTAATTTGTTTACAATTTCTCTTACAGTCTCTCCTTTATAATTGCCAAGCATAACATAATATTCTTTTTTTATTAAAGAACTTTCTAATTTCTTTTTTTCAATACTTAGTTTTCTAAATTTTTCTTCTCCTGTAAGTTTTGATAGAAAACTAGTTTTATAATCTAAATAAGAAATTTCTTTTTCTTTTTCTCTCCATTTAGCCACATAAATTAATCTTATAGCTTTTTTATATATTTCTCTATTTTGATCATATTCTAACTTTTCATTTTCTTTTTCTATTTTTTTAACTAAATCTTTTAAATTTTTATCAATCTCATTTTTAGAATTTATTATCTGTTCTTCTTTATCATAAGAATTTTCGATAAGAGTAATAATTAGGTCTTTTAAGCACTCTAAATCATCCAAAAGAATTTTATTCAAATTCACTTTTGGAATTCCAAGAATCTTAGAATTTTTATTACAAATTCTTATTGTCGTATTAAGTTTATCTGTTTTTGAGATTAATATATTGATTTTATTTAAACAATACATTAGATTCTCAATGCATTCATTTGTTTCTTCCAATTTTTCTCACTCTTATCTTTCGTTTATTGTTTGTTTTTTATTATTTACTATTTTTTTATTTACTTTCTTATTCTACTGTTAATGTTTTATCGATTGCATTAAAAGTAATTCTATATACAACAGTATCTATCGTTATATTAAAAGTAAGTGTATTTGCTGATAAAACAGTATTAGAAATAATATAATTTGCTGGTAATGAAGCTTTTATTGTTCCATTTGCATTTTCTAAATCTGTTTTTATATAAGTTGCTAAATCTCTAGATGTCTTACCTGGATTTGCTGTTTGATAATTTTCTGAAATAGTTGTAAATAATGTTGTAAGTGATGTTTGAAGCTCATCTCTTCCAGCTGTTGTAGCAGGTGGTGTTAATCCAGTTTCTGTACCTGTTTCATTTCCTGTATTTGTTTCTGTACTATGTTCTTTTATTATAACTCCTGTTATAGCACCTGATGCAGAATATGTAGCTTCAATATCATATGAACTTCCTGCATTTATAGAATTTTTTAAATTTTGCATTGAAGAAGTACATCCATCTACATACTCTATAGAATTTCCACTATATGCTGATTCTCCTATCTTTCCTATTTCAGCATTTATTGCAGTAGCATCTACTGATATAAATTTTCCTGCAGTTCCTGCATTTGTTTGATTACTCATAATGATAGCATCTATCATACTTCTTACATCTACACCTGTTTTTCCTGTTCCAATATATGGTGATATAGCAGTATTATATAAGCTAACTTCTTGTTCTGATAGTTCAGCTAATAAATCTGTTACTTGGTTTTCTGTACTATTTCCAGCAACATCATTATTTGTTTGTGTCGTACTTAAATCCATTACTTCTGGCTCAGTTTCTTTTGAAGAACTAAGTGATAAAGCTATAATTATAATAACTATTATAACGATTGCTACACCAGCGATTATAACTGGAATTAACATTTTCTTATTCATAAAACGCCTCCTAATATATTAATTAATTATTTATTTAATTATTTATTTAAATTATTTTTTATTAACATAAATTATATAATTTATAATTCTGATATACTAACTTCATTTGCATATCCATCTGTTCCATATGAAACCATAATAATATAGCTTTTTCCAGTATTAATTCTTTGTTTTTGTGCTTGCATTTGTGTAGCACAATTTTGTACTTCTGTAGCATTATTATTTTGATTTCCTGGAACTCCTATCGTTGTTCCATTTACAGTCAATGCAATAAATTTTCCAGAATCGCCAGCATATATATTATTACTAGAAATTATTGCATCAATACAAGATTTAACATCAACACCTCTTTTATAATTTCCTGCATAAACTGATACTGAAGAGTTATATATACTCTTTTCTTGCTCGCTTAATTCATTCATTACATTAGATCCGTTATTATTATTATTATTATTATTATTATTTGTTATCGTTGAATTATTACTATTACTATTGATATTGTTTTGAACAGTATTTTCTGTAGTTTCATTTATACTGTTTGTTTCATTTGTTGTATTTACTTGATTTCCATTATTTAATTCTGCATTTTCTTTAATTGTAATTCCTGTAAGTATATTTCTACTTCTATCATATATTTCATCTATGTCATAGTATTTTAAAGTATTAATATGTGCTTTTAATGTTTCCATTTTACTTTTGCAATCTGAAACATATTCTGGAGAATTATTAACTGTTCCTCCTTCTCCTATTACTCCTAAATTTTGTGATATGGCTGTTGCATCAATCGAAATAAATAATCCAGGCTTTCCAGCATTTGAATTATTACTTTCAATAATTTTATCAATAATTGCATATACATCTGAACCGATAATTGATCTTCCAAGTCCTATACTATTTGTTATTGAAACATTGTAATCATTAATCTCTTGTGAAGATAAAGATACTGGCTCTATTTGATTTTCCGTATCTGACAAATCTCCATTTTCTTTTCCTGATAATACCGCTAATGCTGCTGTAACAATTAAAATCAAAATTGCAACTACAATTATTATTGGTATTAATATCTTTTTGTTTTTCAACTCTTTTTACCTCCAAAAAATTATTCTTCATTAACTACTATTTCACTAATAAGTGCTTCTTCGTATCTAGCTTCAATTATATATCTTTTTCCATTATTTATCATTGTTCTTTGACTTGCCATTTGACTAGCACATTTTTCCACTTCTTCAGCTGTATTGTTTTGATTTGCTGGAGTTCCTATTGTTGTTCCATTAATTGTTAATGCTATAAATTTTCCTGGAATTTCTACATTATTATTGTTACTTAATATTATTGCATCAATACACGAACGTACATCTACTCCTTTTCTGTTACTTCCTACATATGAAATTACACTGGAATTATATATTTGTTTTTCTTGTTCTGACATTTTTTTGCTAGCTTGTGCTATAATCCCATTCTTAGTTGCGACTTGATTATATACACTTAATCCTATTCCAGCAAATAAAATAGGAATCATAGAAGTTAATATCGAAAAATAAATTATACCCTTTTGACATCTTAAAAATTTTTTCATTTGAATCCCCCCTTATTTAATTAACCTTTATTACATTTCTAAAACTGTGTATTCAGAAAGATCTGGCACTTTTACATCTTCATCTGTAACATTTCCAATTTGATATCTATAAATATATGTTGCAGAATTACCATCTTCTTCTGATTTATTTGTTATTACATATTTCGTAATCATTCCTGCTTTTGTATCAATCCACATATCAATATTTTCAGAATCATTGCTTAGTGTAATTGATGCACACTTTATTCCATTTACTTTTTCATATTCATTAAATGTATAAGAATAATCTCCATTTTCTAAACTTTGAATTCCTGCATATAATCTTGTATTATAACTCTCTAAAACCGAATCTGATGTATATGTATATGCTTCTTTATTTTCTCTATCTACATACACACACTCTGATGTATCTATATTTAAATATTCTTCATAATCGACTTCTTTCATATAAACAATATTATCTTTTCTTTTATAATCAGTTACAAATTCTTCTCCGTCTTGTTCTATTACAAGTTGACAAGAAAAGTTATCTATTGTTACTGCCATCTCTGCAAGTTCTATTGCTTTTTCTTTACTTAATGGCTTAAAATTTTTGCTATAAATTAAATATGCTAAAGCAATAATAAATATTATTATAATTATTACAGTTGGTACTGCTAAAATAAATTTCTTTTTTTCTTGCATTTTTATACTCCTTTTTTACACTTATTAGTATATCTTAATTTAAATAATATAGTCAATAAATCTAAAATAAAAAAAGACACTTTTATAAAATATATTTAAAAGTGTCTTTTTTATTTTTATTACTTTTTTACCTGGCAAAAGAAATCTATTTATTTTATTAATATGATTTATAATTTTATCAGAGTTTCAACTTGTTTATTTTTAATAATTTGCTTTTTGCAGTTTAATTTATTTGGGGACTATACTTATTTTTTTAATTTTTAATTATATTTAATTTTTATATAATATGAATTTATTTTATTTAAAAATCATTTCCTATACGAAATGTAATACCCTCCTTTCTAAATATATTAGCAATTACTTTTTGTTAATGTAAATATTTATATAAATAGATACATTTGCCAAAAATTAATCAAGTTTTTATCTTGAATTTGATTTTAAGTTTAATTTTTAATATTAATCTTTAAACATTAATCTTTAATTTTCTCTTTTTTATTTTAATTGGGGATTTATAACATCTCAGGACAAGACATTATTTTTAGAATTAAATTTACATTAACTAAATAATTAACTTGTCTGAATTATAGCACCGGTAAGTATATATTTCAAGCTTTTTTCATCGACATAAAATTCCTTTATTCGGTATATTTTTATATAAAAATAAAGATGAAATAAATTCATCTTTATCATTTATTATTCATTTACTATATTTTCTTTTTCAATAGAATTTAACTCTTTTTCCAATTCTTCTATTCTTATTCTTTGTTCTAAAATTGTATTTTGTTTTTCTAATGCTGGTTCTAATAAATCTTTGTTAGTATTTCTTTGAACAATATCATCATAAATTACTAACCCTAAAGCAACAATTAAAAAAACGATAATTATTATAAGAATTTTACTTAATTTATTCATAAATTTTACCTCCCTCTTTATATAAGTTTTACCATATTTTTACATAACAGTAAATACTTTTTGTGTATTTTTTCTTTTATTTATATTATTGACATTTT
>CALWZY010000084.1 GCA_944386155.1 uncultured Clostridia bacterium
TAATAAAATAATAAAAAAATAAGACTAAAAATATATTCTATATCTTAAGTCTTATTTTTATTAATTAAATTCTTTTTAAAATTTTTATATACTATTTTTCATTCTGAGATTCTGCTTCTCCATTTTTTTCATCGTTTTTTTCATCATTCTTTTCATCGTTTTTTTCTTCATTTTGATTATTTTCGTTTTCCAATACTTCATCCATTCTTAAAACATAAAAACTTTTACCACCATCATAAGAAATTAAAGTAATTTTAGTATTTGAATTATATACTTTATCTTCTGTTTTGTCGTCTATTTTTATTTTAGCTATTGTTTGATATAAAAATTGACTTCCCTCAACTTTTTCTAATTCTGATAATCCTTCTAATTTCATCTTAACATTATAATTATTAATATCATTTATATAATTCTCTTCACTTCTTTTTAACATAGAAGACATAATAATCAAACTATCATTATAATATTCGTCTTTATAATTTTCTGCATCAGTTACTAATGTATATAAATTCTCATCAAAATTTTCAAGTCCTTTATGATCATAAACTGAATATGCTGCAAGGTCCATTATGCTAGCCATTGACTCCCCATCTGCATCGTTGTAAAATTCAATTATTTTGTCAACTGCATCTTCATAATTTAAAAATCCTATTTTTTCGACTCCACCATATCCATAACATGTTATTGCACCATTTTTAATATCTGTTGCAATTTGTTCTTCTACGGGAATTAATTTTGCTTGTTCTTCTTGCTTATTTTTATTATCAAATCTTATATATGCATATACTGCAAAGCTTATTGCCAAAACTAAAATAATTACTAAAACTACATTAAAAATATTTTTTTCTTTCATTTCCTATTCATCCTTTGTTTTTATATTTTTTAGTATTGTCTTCCCCAAACAATCATCTTTGTAGCTTTCTTTCCACATATTGCACATGTATCTGCCAAATGTTCTTGTTCAAATGGCATACATCTTGATGGAGCTCCTGTAACTTCTTTTACTTTATCTTCGCATTCTCTTGAGCCACACCACATAGTTTTTACATAACCTTGATTTTCTTCTAAATTCTTTAATATTTCTTCTAATGAATATGCTACTGTTGTTTTTTCTTCTCTTCTCTTTAAGCACTCATTAAACATATTATTTTGAATATCTTCTAATAATTCTGAAATTCTATTTTCTATATTATCTAGACTTACAGTTTCCTTTTCAAGAGTATCTCTTCTTACTAAAATAGCTTTATTTTCTTCAATATCTCGTGGTCCCATTTCAATTCTAAGTGGAATTCCTCTCATTTCACAATCATTGAATTTATAACCTGGAGTATAATTATCTCTTTCATCAATTTCCATTCTGAAATTCTTTTTTAGTCTATCATATAATTCTCTATTTTTTTCTAATACTCCTTCTTTATGCATAGCAATTGGAATTATTATTACTTGTGTTGGAGCTATCTTTGGTGGTAATTTAAGTCCTCTATTATCACCATGTGCCATTATTATTCCACCAATTAATCTTGTACTAATTCCCCATGATGTTTGATATGCATATTCTTCTTTTCCTTCTCTATTTTGGAATTTTACTTCAAATGGTTTAGTAAAATTTTGTCCAAAATAATGTGAAGTTCCTGCTTGAAGAGCTCTACCATCTCTCATTAAAGTTTCTACTGTATATGTTGCTTCAGCTCCAGCAAATTGTTCTTTTTCTGTTTTCTTACCTTTTAGTACAGGAATTGCTAAATAATTTTCAATTATATCAGCATATATATCTAACATAAGTAAAGTTCTTTCTTTAGCTTCTTCTGCTGTTTCATGAACTGTATGTCCTTCTTGCCATAAGAATTCTCTTGATCTTAAAAATGGTCTTGTTTCTTTTTCCCATCT
Organism: uncultured Clostridia bacterium; assembly: GCA_944386155.1. GTDB lineage: Bacteria > Bacillota > Clostridia > TANB77 > CAG-508 > UMGS1994. The sequence goes on from CALWZY010000084.1 coordinate 1,888, forward strand.
TAAAACATTACACCATTGGTTTCCTAGGATTGGTAAATCTCTCCAAGATTTTACCCATTTTGCATACATTGTTGACATCATAGTTTCTGATGTTGGTCTAATACATAATCTTTCATCTAATTTTTCATTTCCTCCATAAGTAACCCATGCAACTTCTGGTGCAAACCCTTCAACATGCTCTTTTTCTTTATTAAGCATTGATTCTGGTATTAGAACTGGCATATATAAATTTGTTATACCTGTTTCTTTAAATTTTTCATCAGCAACTTTTTGAATGTTTTCCCATATAGCATATCCATATGGTTTAATAGCTATACATCCTTTTGTATCTGTATAATCTGCTAAATCTGTTTTTCTTACAATATCTGTATACCATTTAGCAAAATCTTCTTCTATATTAGTAATTTCTTTTACAAAATCTTCATTATTATTTCCCATAAAATTCACTCCCTAAATATTAATTTCTTTTTTCTCCTCTTCTAGATTTTCTTCAGTACCTAGATTGTTTTCTGCCTCCACCCCAGAGGGATTTTCTCCTTCAGCAATATTTTCTTGTTCATCTGAAAAATCATCTAGAACAATTTGTTCGTTTTCATCTAATTTATATTTTGGAAGTTCAGGAAGCTCATTTAATGATGAGATTCCAAACATTTTTAAAAACTCTTCTGTTGTTTTATATCCCATAGGCTTTCCAGGTGCATCTATTTTACCAGCTTCTTCTATAAGATTATACTCTAATAATCTATATATAGTTCCATCTGAATTTACACCTCTTATTGCTTCTATTTCTGCTCTTGTAATTTTAGGATTGTATGCAATAATAGAAAGTGTTTCAAGCGCAGCATTAGATAATGATGGTTTCATTCTATTATCAAATACTGGATAAATATAGTCATAATATTCCTTCTTAGACGCCATTTGATAACCATCATCTACTTTAATTATTTCGATTCCTCTATTTGAAGCTTCATATTTTGTCTTCATATCTTGTATTAATTTTTCTACATCATCTACAGTGTATTCAAGTGTAGCTGCAATTTCTGATAATTTAACAACTCTACCTGCTGAAAATAATATAGCTTCAATTATTGCCTCATTTTTTTCTAGTTCCATAACATACTCTCCTTTAATATAACTATTATACATATTACTTGCTTATTATGTCAATGATTTTATTAATTAAAAATCTTAAAAATGCTTGATTTTTCTATACTTCTGTGTTATACTATAATAGATTTATTTAATTTATTCTAAGAAAGAGAGTGAAATTATGGAAACAAAGGCTAAAAGCAATCCTGTAATTAGTTTTTTTAAAAGAATATTTGAAAAATTATCTAATTCCGCAGTATTTTCTATATTAAGTACTAATGCTTCTTCAACTATTGGTGATGATTATTTAGAAAATGGTGCTGATTTTGATGCTTATAAAAGACAAGCAGCTGATGAAGCTGAACTTACAGATGCTGAATATAGTAGCTTAGAAGAAGCCTTTCGTACTGCTAGTGATAATTTAGAGACTTTAGAAAGAGAAACAACTCAAATTCCTTCTAATCGCGCAAAATCTGGTTTAGATCCAATTACTCCAGATCCAAAAGCAGAAGTAGTTCAAAGAACTCCTGAAGGAATTATAAAAGATAAAAATGATGATGATGAACGTTCATTATAAATAAAAAGTAAAAATAGCAAATAAATAAATAAATTAATAAATTAAATTAATTAATATATAAAAATAACGAGTATCTAAAAAATACTCGTTATTTTATTTTTGTTTTTGCTTTTACTTTTTGTTTTTTGTTTTAACTTTAATTTACATTATTTATTTTTTATTATTTAATTATTTAATCTTTATTTAATCATTTTTATAATTTTTTTATAATATAATTTCACCAATTAAATCATAATTTAATACATCAGTAACTTTAATATTTACAAACTTATCTCTTAAATCTTCTTTTTTTCTTTTATCTCTTTTAATAAATACAACACCATCTTCATCTGGAACGTCCATGTAAGTTCTTCCTATATAATATTTTCCATCATCTGTTATATTTTCTATTATAGCTTCATATCTATTTCCAATTAACTCTTCAAGTTTTATTTTAGAAATATGTTGTTGCAATTCCATTATCTTATTTCTTCTACTTCTTTTAGTCATATGATGAATTTGTTCTTTTAATAAAGCTGCTGGAGTATTATCTTCTTTTGAATACATAAATACACCAAGCTTATCAAATTTTACTCTATGTACAAATTCATAAAGTTCAAAAAAGTCCTCTTCTGTCTCTCCAGGAAATCCAACTATAAGACTTGTTCTTATAATAACATTTGGAATCTCTTTTCTTATCTTATTTAATAAATTTTCAATGCTCTTTCCATCACTTTTTCTATTCATTCTTTTTAACACTTTATCTGAATAATGTTGTATTGGAATATCAAAATAATTACATATCTTTTCTTCTTCTTTTACAACTTTAATTAGTTCATCAGTTATACTTTCTGGATAAGCATATAAAAATCTAATCCATTTGAACCCGTCTATTTTGCATAACTCTTTAAGTAATTCTGCAAGTTTAGATTCTCCATATAAATCAATTCCATATTTAGTCGTATCTTGTGCTATAACTACGACTTCTTCTATTCCCTTTTTAGCTAATAGTTTTGCTTCTTCTAAAATATCTTCCATGTTTCTACTAATATATGGTCCTCTAATTTGAGGAATAGCACAATATGTACATCTATTACTACAACCTTCTGCTATTTTTAAATAAGCCAATTTATTTCCAGTAGTAATTACTCTTTTCTTATATTCAAGCATAATTTCTTTTTGATTTTTTTCAAATTTTATTAAATTATTTATCTTATCCCAGAACTTATCATACTCATCTGTACTTATAAATAAGTCAACTTCTGGCATACTTTTTTCAAGATCTTCTTTATACCTTTTTACTAAACAACCTATTGCAACTAAATATTTGCATTTACCTGTTTTTTTATATTCTGCCATTTCAAATAATGTATTTATTGCTTCTTCTTTTGCAGATTCTATAAAACCACAAGTATTTACAATTATCATATCTGCATCTTCTGGATTATTAACTATATTTATTTCTTTATCTTTTAATAAACCTATACACATTTCAGTATCTACTAAATTTTTACTACATCCTAATGATACAAAACCAACATTCATATTATTATCATCCTTTTAGTTTAATTTTTATTTT
>CALWZY010000085.1 GCA_944386155.1 uncultured Clostridia bacterium
GAAAAATGCATAGTAAACCCAAGACATGTTGAGATACAAATATTAGCTGATGAATATGGAAATTGTATTCACTTAGGCGAAAGAGATTGTTCTCTTCAAAGAAATAATCAAAAAGTTTTAGAAGAGAGTCCATCAACAGTATTAGATGATAATTTAAGAAAAAAGATGGGAGAAGCCGCAATAAAAGCTGTTAAAGCAGCAAAATATGCAAATGCAGGAACAATAGAGTTTTTAGTAGATAAAGATAAAAACTTTTATTTCATGGAAATGAATACAAGAATACAAGTTGAACATCCAGTAACAGAATGGGTTACAGGAGTAGATATAGTTAAAGAACAATTAAAAATTGCTTCTGGAGAAAAACTATCATTTAAACAAGAGGATATTACTTTTTCAGGACATAGTATAGAATGTAGAATAAATGCAGAAAATCCATACAAAAACTTTAGACCTTCACCAGGAGAAATTAAAGAATTAAATCTTCCTGGAGGAAATGGAGTAAGAATTGATACTGCAGTATATACAGGATACAAGATTCCTCCTGTATATGATTCAATGATTGCAAAATTAATAGTTCATGGAAAAGATAGAGAAGAAGCAATATCAAAAATGAAAAGAGCATTAGATGAATGTGTTATTGATGGAATTGATACAAATATAGATTTTCTATATAAAATATTAGAAAATAACAATTTTCGATCAGGAAATTTTGATACTTCATTTATAAAAAAAGAATTTAATATGTAATATAGAATTTTAAATTTATAAACTTTAAAAGGAGATATTATGGTTGTAGATAAATTAAAGAAAAGAAGTTCAGATAATTCTTCTACTATAAGTAAAGTTGATATCCCTGTTGGAAAATGGGTAAAGTGTGATGTTTGTGGAGAAATCATATACAAAGATATTCTTCACGAAAATTACAGTGTGTGCCCAGAATGTGGAAAACATTTTCGTATTTCTGCAAGAAGAAGGATAAAACAAATAGTTGATGAAAATTCATTTGAACCTTTTAAATTAGATATTAAAACTTCAAATCCTTTAAACATGGATGAATATATTAAAAAGCTAGATGCTTTAAAAGAAAAGACAGGAATAGATGAAGCTGTATTATGCGGAATAGGAAAAATTGAAGGCAAAAGAGCAGTTATTTGCATAATGGATGGAAACTTTTTTATGGGAAGTATGGGTAGTGTTGTTGGAGAAAAGATAACATATTCCATAGAAAAGGCTATTGAGGAAAAGCTACCTATAATTATATTTTGTGTATCAGGCGGTGCTAGAATGCAAGAAGGTATTATTTCTTTAATGCAAATGGCAAAGACTACATCAGCTCTTGCTAAATTAAATGAAGCAGGTCTTTTATATATTTCTGTTTTAACAGATCCTACTTATGGAGGAGTTACAGCATCATTTGCAACAGTAGCAGATATAATTTTAGCTGAACCTAAAGCTATGATAGGATTTGCAGGCCCAAGAGTTATTAAACAGACTATAGGTCAAGAACTTCCAGAAGGATTCCAAACATCAGAGTTTTTATTAGAACATGGTTTTATAGATAAGATAGTGAATCGTAAAGATATGAAAAATGTTTTATCTAAACTACTAGAATATCATAGCTAAGGAGGTTTTTAAATGTCAAACTTAGAAAATATAAACAAAGAAATAGAAGGTTTAGAAAAAAATTTAGAAGACTTAAAAAACATTGCAAATAGTGATCAGTTAAATATAGAAGACGTAAATGAAATTCAAGATAAGATTAATAATTTGAAAAAGCAAGCTTATTCTAAAATGACACCATGGGATAAAGTTAATCTTGCAAGAAACCCTCAAAGACCAACTGCACTTGATTATATAGAAAGAATTTTTGATGAATTTATTGAACTTCACGGAGATAGACTTTCAAAAGATGATAAAGCAACGGTTTGTGGATTAGCTAAAATCGGTAATCAAAAATTTACAATAGTTGCTCAGCAAAAAGGTAGAAACACAAAAGAAAATATTGAAAGAAATTTTGGAATGCCTAATCCTGAAAGTTATAGAAAAGGTATTAGAATTATGAAGCAAGCAGAAAAATTTAATAGACCAATTATTACTTTTGTCGATACAAAAGGAGCATATCCAGGAATCGAAGCAGAAGAAAGAGGTCAAGGAGAGGCAATAGCTAGAAGTATGCTTGAGATGTGCAGGTTAAAAGTTCCAATTATAGTTATTGTAATTGGAGAAGGATCAAGCGGAGGAGCTTTAGCTATAAGTGTTGGAGATAAAATATTAATGCTTGAAAATGCTGTATATTCTATACTTTCACCAGAAGGCTATGCAAGTATTCTTTGGAAAGATGGAACAAAAGCAAAAGAAGCTGCAGAAGTCATGAAACTTACAGCAGAAGACTTATATAATTTTGATATTGTAGATTCTATTATAAAAGAACCAGTAGGTGGAGCAAGCAAAGATATTGATCAAGTTTCTGAAAGTATAAAAAATGAAATATTAAAACAACTAAAAGAGTTAAAGAAATTAAATGAAAATGATTTAGTAGAAAAAAGATATCAAAAATTTAGAAAAATAGGTGAATATATAAAATAAAAAAGGGGAGTTTAGATTATGTTAAAAGAAAAAACAGTACTAATTATGGGAATTAGAAACAAATGGAGTATAGCTTATGGTGCTGCTCAAGCTGCATATGAAAATGGAGCTAAATTAATATTTACTTTTATGGGAGAAGAAAACAGAGAGAAAATAGAAGAATTAATATCTGAATTTGAAGGATCTAAAGCTTACACATGTGATGCATCAAAGGATGAGGAATTAGTTGAATTATTTACAAAAATAAAAGCTGAATACGGAAAAATAAATGGTATATTACATAGTATTGCACATGCAAATACACAAGATTTAAGAAATGATTTTATAAATACTTCAAAAGAAGGATTTGCACATGCTAATGATGTAAGTGCATATTCATTAGTTGCAACATGTAGAATTGCAAAAGAATTAGATGTGCTTTCTGATAATGCAAGTATAGTAGCAGTAACTTATTATGGATCTACTAAAGTATTAGAAGGATATAATGTAATGGGTGTTGCAAAAGCTGCACTTGAATGTAGCATTAGATATTTAGCATCTAACTTAGGACCAGAAGGAATAAGAGTAAATGCTATTTCTGCGGGACCAATTAAAACATTATCTGCAAAAGGAATAAAAGATTTTAATTCAATTCTAGATGTAGTTGAAGAAAAAGCACCTCTTAGAAGAAATGTTACAACAAAAGAAGTTGGAAATGCAGTTACATTTATGCTAAGTGATATGTCAAGAGCAATCACAGGTCAAGTAGTTTATGCTGACAGTGGATATAGCATTATGGGTATTTAAAAATTTGTAGTGAGACAAAATACTTTAAATATAATATTAAAATAATTCATTTAATTTAAAATATTAATATCTCAAGAAAGGAATATTATGAAATTACCAGAATTAAGAATAGGAGATTTAGTTGCTAAGATTCCAATTATCCAAGGCGGTATGGGAGTTGGGGTTTCAAGATCAAAACTTGCAGGAGCAGTTGCTAAAGAAGGTGGTATTGGAATAATATCTACAGCTCAGATTGGGTTTGATGAGCCAGATTTTGAAACTAATACTAAAGAAGCCAATTTAAGGAGTTTAGAAAAACACATTAAAGAAGCTAAAAAGATTAGTAATAATGGAATTATAGGAATAAATATAATGAGTGTTACTAATTTTTATAAAGAAAATGTAAAAAAAGCTATTGAATGTGGTATAGATTTAATAATATCAGGGGCAGGACTTCCAAAAGAGCTTCCTAAACTTGTAGAAGGCACTAAAGTTAAAATTGCACCGATTATATCTTCTGCAAGAGGCGCAGGACTTATGATAAAATTATGGGCAAAACATAATCATGTACCTGATATGATAGTTGTAGAAGGTCCTGAAGCAGGTGGACATTTAGGATTTTCTATGGAAGAATTAAAAGAGAAAAAATCTATATTTGACATTGCAAAAGAAGTTGTAGAAAAAGTAAAAGAATTTGAACAGCAATTTCACAAAAAGATACCAGTAGTTGTAGCAGGAGGAATATTTAATGGAAAAGATATTGCAAAATGCTTAAAATTAGGAGCTTCTGGAGTTCAAATAGCAAGTAGATTTGTCGCAACAGAAGAATGTGATGCAGATATTAAATTTAAAGAAGCATATGTAAATGCAAAAGAAGAAGATATTCAAATAGTAAAAAGTCCTGTTGGAATGCCAGGTAGAGCAATAAGAAATGAGTTTATTGAAAAAGTTGAAAAAGAGCCAATAAAACCAGAAAAATGTTTAGGATGTATTAAAACTTGTAATCCAACTACAACTCCTTATTGTATAACAAAAGCTTTAATTAATTCTGTTACAGGAAATTTAAAAGAAGGTTTAATATTCTGTGGAAGCAATGTTTCAAGAATTGATAAAATAGTTACAGTAAAAGAATTAATAAAAGAGTTGGTAACTGAAGCAGAAATGTGTTATAATTAAAAAGTAATTTTTTAAAATTGTTTTAAATATTATTACACTAACAAATCAATTAAGGTAAGGATATGGTAAAATGAAATCAAATTTATTAAAAGAAGATCTAAGTATACTTAATTTAAATGATGATGTTATGCAAAGACTAGAAGAAAATAACATAATGAAAGTTGAAGATTTATGTTCAATGACAAAAGCAGATTTGAGAAATATAAATTTCGAACAAAGCGATATTAGTACTATTGAAATAAAGCTTCAATTAAATGGATTAGACATAAAGAAAAAAAGATATTAAAAATGAAATTAGAGCATGTTTTACATGTTCTTTTTTTATTATTTTAGTGTATAATACAGTAGAGATTAATCATAAAGTAATTCATAATAATATAAAGAAATTAATTTAAATGAAATAAAGTAAAGTAAAAGGAATAAAAATATGGAAAGAATATATAAATTAATAGAGAATGCAAAAGAAAATAATTTAGAAGAGATGATTAATATTGCTATTAAAGATGAAATAGATATTGAAAATTGTATTT
>CALWZY010000086.1 GCA_944386155.1 uncultured Clostridia bacterium
GCACCTGTACGAATATTTCCACCTGATGAATAATATTTAGTAGTAGATACTGGTTTCTTTTCTACTGGCTTTTTGTATAATTTACTAACTATTGTACTAGTCTTTGTTTCTTTTTGTTTTTCATCAGAACTATATTTTACAGAATAAGTAATCTTTTTAATATTTGTACTCTTCTTATCTTTTAATTCTTTTATTACTTTCTCAGCTTCTTCATATGAAGAAACATAATATTTCTCTTCTTTATCTACTAAAATAGCATATTGTTTATAATATGGTGTTCCTTTAGCAATTACAGTATCGAAAATTTCTTCTTCATTAGAATTGATATCTTTTTTAGAATATACCTCTTCATACTTTGGCATTGAATCTATCTCATAAAAAGCAACATCATTACCATCACCGCTTTTTATATATAGATTTATCTTATCTTGCAAATCCTTTTTTTCATCTGTATATCCTATTAGCTCTCCATCTAAATAGACAGCATATGTAGGTTTATATAAGAAATATAATATTGCACCAATTAAGCAAGCACCAAATACTAATAATAAAATTAATCTAATTGATTTTCTTAAGTGGATTAAAATAAATTTCATTAATCATTCTCCTTTTTACTCAAAATATTTTATACTATTTTAATGTTTAATACAAGTTTTAATTTCTCTTTTTAATTTAAAAATTATATACTTTTTTGTCGTTTTCTCCATTTTTCTTTTGTTTTTACGATAATTCTTTTTAATATTAGGGAATATTAAGATACGTTTATTTTTTAAATCTTATAATTTTAGGAATAAAAAAGAATAATATACTTTTTAAAAGACAATACTACTAATAAAAAAGAAAGGATTGATATAAATGAGTAGTTTAAATCAAATTGAATTACAAAATTTAAGACATTTAATTGGATCTTTAGACACTAGTTATCATAAATTAACTAACTACGCAAATTCATGTTTTGATCCACAAATAAAGCAATTATTTACAAAATCTGCACAAGATACTTTAAACACAAAGCAAAAATTAATGTCATTTTTATCAAATTAGGAGGGAATTATGGAAGAAAAGTATATGGTTAATGATATATTATCTGATACGAAAGAATCTCTTAAAACTTATGAAAGTGTTATTACCGAAGCTGGAAATACTACCTTAAGACAAACTCTTCAAGAAATAAGAAACTCTGCTGAAACATTCCAATATGATTTATATAGAATAGCTGAACTAAAAGGCTATTATTCACCAGCTATGCCAGCTACTACAAATGAAATAAATAATGTAAAATCTGAGTTTCAGGAATAGGAAAAAATTTTTAAGCCAAGTAGTTTTTTAGTACTTGGCTTTCTTTTTATTTTTATTGATTTTTATTAATTCTTCTTGTATACTCAATTCAAGGAGGATTTACTTTTGAATAATTTTTTAGCAAACAAAAATAATTTAGATATAATATTAATAGTCTCTCTTATATCAGTATTTCTAATCGTATTTATTTTATTTGCTATATATAGTGTTTTTAAAACTGAGAGTAAAACATCAGAAGTTTCAGTTACAATACAAAATCAAGTATCTAACTTATCTTATGATGAAAACACATATATATCACATAATGCTGATGATGAAAATGATGTAGAAGTTGTATATATAGAAACAATTCCTGAAAATGAAACTATCTATAATGATGAATCTATTGAGGACTTAAAAAATGTAACAGGAACATCACCATATTATATTAGAGTAAATTATAAAGCAAATGTTGTAACAGTCTACAAGAAAGATAATGATGGCTTTTATACAGTGCCTTTTAAAGCAATGATCTGTTCTTGTGGTACAGCAACACCTAAAAGTGGTACATATGAAACTAGCTCAAAATATAGATGGCTTTCTTTAGTTGGAAATGTTAATGGTCAGTATTCAACAAGAATTGTAAATCGTATATTATTTCATTCTGTGCCATATCTCAAAAAGACAAATGATTCACTTGAATATTGGGAATATGATAAACTTGGAACATCAGCATCTGCCGGATGTATTAGACTTACTGTAGAAGATGCTAAATGGATATATGATAATTGTGATTCTGGTACTAAAGTAGAATTTTATTCTAGTGATAATCCTGGACCACTTGGTAAACCAGAAGCAAAAAAAATATCTTCAAATGAAGAATGTAGAAATTGGGATCCAACTGATCCTCATAAAGAAAACCCTTGGAATAAATAGAATAGTTTAAAGTTTTTCTATTTTATGATAAATTATTAAGTGTGATAAACTATTTGTGAGAACTCCTTTCAATCTTATTAAGTCTCACAAAAAATATGTATTCTTTTATAAAAGGAATTGTATAAAATGTATACAATTCCTTTTTTATATTTTAAATATCTATTTAATCTATTATCTCAAGTCCTGCATATTTTGCCATTAATCTTTTATGCCCAGCTTTTTCAAAAGTAATATCAACTTTTAAATCATCGCCTTCTGCTTCAACATAATTAATATTACCTTCACCAAATTTTTTATGATATACCCTTTTTCCTGCTTTATAAATTGAAAGATCAATATCAGATGTTTTCTTTTTATTTAAGTTACTTAAAAAGCTTTCAGCACTTCTAAAGGCAAACTCTGGCTTTTTAACATAACCTTCTGTATCATTTACTTTATATGAATTTACTGTTGATTCAGACTTATTATATCCTCCGCCATATTTCCATTCAAATCTATAATCTTCATAAGATTTTTCTCTTCTATCTGCTAAAGCTTCTTCATATCCATCTAATAGTTCTTCAGGAATCTCTTTTACAAATCTAGATACTTGGTTACAACTTGTTGAACCAAATATTGTTCTTTGTCTTGCACATGTTAAAAATAAATGTTGTTTTGCTCTTGTAATACCTACATAGCACAAACGTCTTTCTTCTTCTAATTCTTTTTGTTCTCCAATAGATTTATATCCTGGAAAAATTCCCTCTTCCATTCCAACTAAAAATACGACTGGAAACTCTAATCCTTTTGCACTATGAAGAGTCATTAATGTTACTGAATCTTCAGTTTCATCTGTGTTATCTATATCACTAGATAAAGTAATTCCTTCTAGAAAATCTGCTAATGTATTATCAGCAAGTTCTTCTTCGAATTCTATCGCTACTGTTAAAAACTCATCTAAGTTTTCAAGTCTATTTTCAGCTTCAGTTGTATCCTCAAGTTCTAATGCTTTTGAATATCCTGTAATTCTTAAAGTCTCTTTAATAAGCTCTGATATTATTAAAGTATCTTTTTTACTACGTAATTCCTCAATTTGATTAATAAAATCTCTTGAATTTACATATACTCTATTTAAACCAAAAGCATCTGCTCTTTTTATTACTTCATACATTGAAATATCGTTTTGATTTGCAACTGCTTCTATATTATCTAAACTTGTTTTCCCAATTCCTCTTTTAGGCTCATTTATGATTCTTTGCAAACTTAAGTTGTCTGCTGTATTTTCTATTAATCTTAAATAAGCAATAATATCTTTTATTTCTTTTCTTTCATAGAATTTTAAACCACCTACGATTTTATATGGTATATCTTCTCTTCTTAAAATATCCTCTATACTACGAGACTGGCTATTCATTCTATATAATACTGTAAAGTCATTATAGTCTAAATATTCTTCTCTTTTTAGTCTTCTTATTTGCTCTACTATAAAGTTTGCTTCATCATATTCTGTATCTCCTCTAAATACATAAGGAAGATCTCCTTTATTATTTTGTGTCCATAAGTTTTTCTCATATTTACTTTCATTATTTTTTATAACTGCATTTGCAGCATCTAATATATTTTGAGTACATCTATAATTTTGCTCAAGTTTTATTATCTTAGTTCCTGGGAAATCTCTTTCAAAATTCAAAATATTAGTAATATCTGCTCCTCTAAATGAATAAATACCTTGGTTATTATCACCTACAGCAGTAATATTTCCGAATCTTGCAGCAAGCATAGATACTAAAGTAAATTGAGCTTTGTTAGTATCTTGATACTCATCTACTAATACATATTCAAATTTATTTGAATAATATTCTAATACATCTGGATTTTCACTTAAAATCTTTATTGTATAATTTATAATGTCATCAAAATCTACTGCATTATTATCTTTAAGCTTTTTTTGATACATCTTATATACTTCTGCTATAGTTTCTTTTCTATATTCACCATTTGCTCTTAAAGCATAGTCTGCTGGCTCAAGCATTTCATTTTTAGCATTGCTAATTTCACTTAAAACTGATCTATCTGTAAATATCTTATCATCTAATTCTAATTGCTTTATACATTGTTTTACTATTGTTCTTTGATCTGATGTATCAAAAATAACAAATGATGAAGTAAATCCTATCCTATCTATATATCTTCTAAGAATTCTTACACAAATAGAGTGGAATGTTCCAATCCACATATCTTTTGCAACTTCTCCTACTAATTTTTCAACTCTCTCTTTCATTTCATTTGCAGCTTTGTTAGTAAAAGTTATAGCTAAAATATTCCATGGTTTTACACCTACATTATGCATTAAATAAGCTATTTTATGGGTTAATACCTTTGTCTTACCACTTCCAGCTCCAGCAATTACAAGACAAGGTCCTTCTACCGCTAAAACAGCCTCTTTTTGCTCATCATTTAATCCTTCTAATATATCTAGTTCTTCTGACATTTGTATCTCCTTTAATTAAAACTTATGTTTGTATTATATTTTCTGATTAATTGTTTGTCAATATAAAAAACATCTTAATTAATAATAAAAAACACTTAAGAATTTAATTCTTAAGTGCAGTAATAGGTACAACATAAACTCCATCTGGTCTTTGATATGCTGCGTTTGTTAGCCCACATATTACACAAAGAACTGATGGTGCTTTTC
>CALWZY010000087.1 GCA_944386155.1 uncultured Clostridia bacterium
CTGAGCTAAAGAGGAATATTTCTAACAACAAAGTTATTATATATTATATATTTTTTGTTTGCAACACTTTTTTAAATTTTTTTATCAATTTTTTTAATTATTTTTATTATATTCTTTTGTTCTTGAATTATACATTTTCTTGTGATATAAATTTTTATAGAAAAAACAATTAATATAAAATTTAAGGAGAAAAATACTATGAAAATTGAATTATTAGGTGGATATACTAAAGACGAACTAGATTCTAGAATAAAAAAAGTAGCAGCTGCTGGAAAATTATCTAGATACCCTGGTAATGTATTAGAAGTTTTAGAAACATGTAATGACACAGAAAAAAACATTAAGCTTGTAAAAAGAATTATTGGGATGGGACACAAATCAATAATAGAACATGATTACTTAGTATTTGCATTATGTGATGTTACTCCAATTATCGAGCAAACTATAATTGGTAATAGACTTACTTCTTTTACTATAAAATCTAGACGTGAAGTTGATTTTAGGAATGTTGGATTTTATATTCCTGAATTTAGAGATAAATCATTAAATACTCATAAAGATAATGAAAAGCTAAAAGAAAAATATATAAATCATATGAAATATTTATTCAATACTTATGGTGACATAGTAGACCTTGGAATAAATATAGAAGATGCAAGATTTGTACTTCCATATTCATATCATAGTAATATTATTATGGGATTAGATGCAAGAGAACTTGAAAAATTAATAGTATACCTTGTTTCTGGTGATGTTAGCAAAATAAATGATTTAAAAGATTTAGGACTTGAACTTTTAAAACTTACTAAAGAATATGTTCCATATCTTTCAGAAAGTATAGATAATCAGCTAGAAAAAGCTTCTGAAACAAATTCTAAAGATCCATTTGAATATTTAGAATCTGTATCTGCAAGACCTAAAATAAACGTAATTGATAAGCCAAAATTAATTAGCTACACACCTAATTCTGATGATGTGATTATAAAAAGTTCAATTATGTATCATTATCAATGTGATGCAAATACTGCAAATAAAATAATTGAAGATGGTATCAAAAAAGATCATGAATTTAAAGAAAAACTAATGGATATTATTCTTCATAAAGAAGAAAGACGTGAGCTTGAGCAAGTACAATTTACTTTCCAAATTCCAATATCACTTTCTATACTTACTCACTTAACACGTCACCGCATGCATTCTTTATTAGTACCAGAGTTTCTTCCTATGTGGAATTTTGAAAACTATATTACTCCAGCTACTATTTTCTCAAATGAAAAAGCTTTAAAATTATATAATGAAGCTGTACATAAAAATATTCAAGTTTTAAATGAATTTAAAGCAGAAGGTGTAATAGAAGAAGATTTAGTACATTTTTATCTAGGATGTCAAATGTTAAATGTAATTACAACATTAAATGCAAGAACTGCTCAATGGATTTGTAGAATGCGTTGTTGTAATAAAGCTCAATGGCAAATCAGAAACATTGCAAAAGAAGTTGCAAAACAAATAAAAGAAGTATCACCTCTTCTTGGAAAAGGACTTGGTTCTACTTGCGTAACTGATTTAATTTGTAATGAAGGAAAAGAATGTTGTGGATTAATAGATAAATTATTAGAAGCAAAAGAAAAAGGGCAGAAAATAGAACTTTAATTAAAGTATATAATTAATAAACCAATAGCTTATAATTGCTATTGGTTTATTTTTAATTTAATTTTATTTTGTTAAATTTATTTTTATTATTTAAAATCATTTTATTCATTATTTTTTATGATATTTCTTATTTTATTTCTTTTATTTTCTCATAATTTTTACTTTTCGCAGTATTTAAAACTATATATATTATAAACCCAATTAATGTTACAAAAGAAATAATATAAACAATATAATAAGTAATAGGAGTTTTATACTCTACTTTTATCATTCCATTTTCATACTCATTTGGTATATCTATTTTTAAAAATCCATAATCTGATTCTTTTACATCTATTTCTTTTCTTCCATTTTTCTCATTTTCAATATATGCACTATATCCTTTGTAATATAAAAATGGTACTTCAATACTTGTATTTTCTTTAATATCACTAAGTTTAATATCATATATTAATTCATTCTTGTTTTCAGATTCTATTAAAGCTTCTCCTTCTAAAATAAATACATTATCTCCTTTTACCCTCTCTTGATTTTTATATAAAGCTATATACGTTTTTGATGGCATATACTCTCTATTTATATTCATATATACTATATTATTTATATTATTATTAATAAATTCTATAGACTCATTATCATCTTTTTTTGTAGTATAATCTTTGTAATCTAATGAATATGCATAGAGTAATGATAAAAGTGCTATTGAAATAATAACAAATATTAATCCATTTTCTTTATTTTTAAAAATCTTTTTTAATATTATAAATAGATTAATTCCTGCAATAGTACTAATAAAGAATCCTGAAAATCCAAGTAATCTCCATGGAAATTGAATGTTGCATAAAATATCTGGTGCAAATTTCCAAATATTTTTTGTCATACATAATATAACACTTAATATTGCAAAAATTATAAAAGATAAATAAATCTTTCTATCCTTTTTATCAATAAATCTATAACAAAATATAGATAAAATAAATAAAACTACTTGAATTATATTTAGTCTGAAAATTACCTCTTGTCCTGGTATCTCCATAAATAATTCTTTAAATGAAATTACTCCACTTGCAACTCTTTCTCCATTAGTTCTCATTAAATCTGAGTCAAAAATAACATATTCTCCAGAAAAGCTATGAAGTAATAATGGATATATAAAAAATATAGTTAATCCAACTATAAATAAAATATTTATTAATAATTTAATTAATATATCTTTTTCTTTTAATTTATTGAAATTAATTATTACATATATAAAAGATATTATTGCTGCATATAAAGTTGTAATATTATGTGTTAATATAAGTCCTGTTGCTGCTATTGTTATAAAGTAATGTTTTTTTCTATCTCCATTAAATAAACTATATAACCCTAAAAAAAGTAGAGGTAAAAAAGTTAAAGCTGCACTTTCTCCTATTGCTCCTCTAATATATATATTAGATAAATAATATGGATTTGTAACATAAAAAATAGCACCTGCAACTGCTACTCCAGTCTTTTTAGTTACATTTTTTAAAAACATATACATGAATATAATAGCTACGAACATCATTATTATTAGCATAATTTTAATTCCAAGTGCAAAATTGTTCACAATTAAACCACATATAAGTGAAATATATGTTGTAAGCGGGTTATAAAAAAGATTTAATGCATACCCATTACAAAATCCAGCATCTATTATAGGAGGAAATTGTCCTTGTTTTATTATCTCATTTACTCCCATTATTTTAATTAGATGCAAATACCCATCATTAGTACCACATATAGAACTTTCAATTACAACTTTTCCAAGTATAAATAATGTAAGTAGTATTGCAATTACTATATAAATTCTCTCTAAATATTTTTTACTTTTTTCCATTTTTGCTTCCTTATAAAAATATAATTAATTATTTTTAATTGTTTATTTTAAATCATTTAAAATATTTTATTATAAAAATGTATAAATTACAACAAAAACACATCTAATTATTATCTATCACAATAATTAGATGTGTTATGTATTTTTTATTTGTTAAAATTTCTATTTTTTCTTTACTGTCTTACTATATTTTTCAATTGCTTCATCTATATCACCATCGAATGTTTTTTTACCTTTTTGCATAACAATACCTCTACTACAAAATTCTTTTGCTGTAGCTGTAGCATGTGTTACAAATAAAAGTGTTACTTCATCTTTATTTACTATTTCATTTACCTTAGTTTTACATTTATTTTTGAACTCTTCATCTCCAACACTTAATGCTTCATCAACTATTAGTATTTCAGGTCTAATATTTACATTAATAGAAAAACCTAGTCTTGCTTTCATACCACTTGAGTATGTTCTCACTGGTTGATCTATATATTCTTCAATTTCTGCAAAATCAATAATTTCTTGCTCTAATTCTCTTATTTCTTTATCTTTTAGACCAAGTAATTGTCCTTTAAGATAAATATTTTCCCTTCCAGTAAACTCTGGATCGAATCCAGATGTTAACTCTAAAAGAGCACTTACTCTACCATTTACAGTAATCTCACCTTCTGTTGGGAAACATACTCCTGTAATCATTTTAAGTATTGTAGACTTTCCAGCTCCATTTTTTCCAAATAAAGCAACCGCTTCTCCCTTTTTTATTTTAAAAGAAACATTATCAACAGCTCTTTTTTCTTGGTATTTTATTTTTTTACAAAAAGTATATAATAATCTTTTCTTTTCTGTCTTAAACAGTTTATATATTTTTGAAACATGTTTAAATTCAATAACTACTTCGCTCATTTAAATTGCCTCCAAATTAATTTAATACATCTGGTATTTCTTTTCTAAGTCTCTTATATGACCATACTCCTGCTATTAGCATGAATATCATTATAATTATAAAATACATTAATCTTTTAGGTTGCTCCCAAATCCATGTATGATATATTAAACAATTTCTATATCCTTCA
>CALWZY010000088.1 GCA_944386155.1 uncultured Clostridia bacterium
AAAAATAAAAGAAACTTATAAAATTAAATATATTATAAGTTTCTTTTTTCATTTTATCTACAATTTAATTATTTACTATTTAGTCATAGCTTCTTGAATTGCAACTGATACAGATACAGTAGCACCAACCATTGGGTTGTTACCCATACCGATTAATCCCATCATTTCAACGTGAGCTGGTACTGATGAAGAACCTGCAAATTGTGCATCTGAATGCATTCTTCCCATAGTATCTGTCATACCATATGAAGCAGGACCTGCTGCCATATTATCTGGGTGAAGAGTTCTTCCTGTTCCACCACCTGAAGCAACTGAGAAATATTTCTTTCCTTGCTCAATACATTCTTTCTTGTATGTTCCAGCAACTGGGTGTTGGAATCTAGTTGGGTTAGTTGAATTTCCTGTTATAGAAACATCAACTTTTTCTTTATGCATTATTGCAACACCTTCTCTTACATCATTTGCACCATAGCATCTAACTTTTGCTCTTGGTCCATCTGAATAAGCTGTTTCATTAACTATTTTTAATTCTCCTGTATAATAATCAAAATCTGTTTGAACATATGTAAATCCATTAATTCTTGAAATAATTTGAGCTGCATCTTTTCCAAGACCGTTCAAAATAACTCTTAATGGTTTTTGTCTTACTTTATTTGCATTGTTTGCAATTCCTATAGCACCTTCTGCTGCTGCAAAAGATTCATGTCCTGCTAAGAATGCAAAACATTCTGTGTCTTCTGATAATAGCATTGCTGCTAAATTTCCATGTCCAAGTCCTACTTTTCTGTCATCTGCAACTGAACCTGGAATACAGAAAGCTTGAAGTCCTTCTCCTATTGCTTTAGCAGCATCTGCAGCTTTTGTACATCCTTTTTTAACTGCTATTGCTGCACCTAATGTATAAGCCCAACATGCATTTTCAAAACAAATTGGTTGAACTCCTTTTACTATCTCATAAGGATTAAATCCTTTTTCTTTACAAATATTTAAAGCATCTTCAAAATCTTTTATGCCATACTTTTCCATTACTGGTTTAATTTGATCTATTCTTCTCTCATAATTTTCAAATGTTACTGCCATTTGTTTACCTCCTTAAAATTTTCGATTACTAATTAATTAGTATCTTTTTGCCTAAATTTCTATTTATACTATTCTTGTCTTGGATCTATTTTCTTAACAGCTTCATCAAATCTTCCATATTTTCCTGAAGCTTTTTCTATTGCTTCCATAGGTTCAATTCCTTTTTTGATGTTTTCCATCATTTTTCCTAAGTTAACAAATTTATATCCTATAATTTCATCATTTTTATCTAATCCGATTTCTGTAATATATCCTTCTGCAAGTTCTAGATATCTAGGTCCTTTTAAGTTAGTTGAATAAATTGTTCCAACTTGGCTTCTATGTCCTTTTCCTAAATCTTCTAGTCCTGCTCCTATAGTTAAACCACCTTCAGAAAAAGCTGATTGTGTTCTACCATAAACGATTTGTAAAAATAATTCTCTCATAGCAGTATTAATAGCATCACAAACTAAGTCAGTATTTAATGCTTCTAATATTGTTTTTCCTACTAAAATTTCACCAGCCATAGCTGCTGAGTGTGTCATTCCAGAACATCCAATAGTTTCTACTAATGCTTCTTGTATAACACCTTCTTTTACGTTTAATGTTAATTTACATGCTCCTTGTTGAGGTGCACACCATCCGATACCATGTGTTAATCCTGAAATATCTTTTATTTCTTTTGATTTTACCCACTTTCCTTCTTCTGGAATTGGTGCTGGTCCGTGATTTGCTCCTTTTGCTACTTTGCACATATTTTCTACTTCTTGTGAATAAATCATATTTACCTCCTATATTTATTATATTTTTACGTGTGTATTGTATCACACTTTTTTTACCTATTCAACTAATTAACCTTTATTTTTCTATAGCTTTTGTACATTTCTAGAGTCATTAAATAACTATAAATTTTTTCATCTATTCCAGGGACATTAAATATTTTTTCTAGCTCAAATCCGTTTTTTTCTAAACCTTTAGAAGATGGTTTATTTTTCTCCATTACATACCCCCTAAAATTCTTAGTATGTATTATTTCGAATGCAAATTTAATCATAGAAGGAAGTATTTCAGAATATATTCCTTTATTCCAAAACTTTTTCTTTAAATATACAGTACACTCGAATGCATCTTCATTATACAAATCAAGTTTAATTAAAAACACTCCAATAAAATCATCATTATCTTTAGATATTATAGCTAAAGGAAGTTTATTACCATTCTTAAACTCTTTTTTATAATCTTCTATCAACATTCTAGTATCTTTTATAGATTTATGAATATCCATATTTAAATTTGTAATAACATCTTCATCACTTAATATCTCAAAAATATCTTTTTCATCAGTATCTTTAACTAATCTAAATTTACATCTATTAGTTTGTTCTTTTTCTATTAATTCAAGATTATCCAAATACTTTTCCTCCTAAAAATATATTTTAAGTCCTTTATTATTATACTTTCTTATTGTTTTAAAGTAAATACAAAAATTAATTGTAAAATAAAAAAATGATTAGTAAATAAAAAAATTCTAAAAGTATTAATATTATTTTAATTAATATTTAATAACTTTTAGAATCTACTTTCTTATTTTCCTTTTTATTTTTAAATTAAACTTTTTTATTTTTTAGTTTTTAAGTTAGCTTTTATAAAACTTCAAAAGCTGCTACTATTACTCTTCCTCTAGATACATAGAAATCAAAAACAATATCTTTATCAGTAGTATTTTTAAACTTGAAGTTTTTAACACCATATGCTACAGCAGCCTCATATCCATCTCTATTTAAATAAGAAACTCCTGCACTATGATCATGCCTTTCAATAGTTTGCATTTTCAATTTTCTTGTACAACCATATAAAGTTGTCGCAACTTGGCAAACTCCTCCACCATATCCAGGGAAAACTTCTCCATCTATTATAACATTAGCTACTTTATATCCTTGCTCTTTACCACAAGAACCAACAACATCAAACCAATTAAAAGTTTCTCCACTCTTTAATGTAATCTTCTCTATTTTTTCTGATGCTCTATTCATATTGTAATTTCTTCCTTCTGGACTGCTACTTGAATATGTAGTATACGTTTTTAGTAATTTATATTCTTTATTTGATTTTGTTCCTATATATTTTTGAAGTACATATCCAACTTTTCCAGATGAAGTTTTAACTTCATACCATGTCTTTTTAGAAGAAAGTATTGTGACTACATCTCCAGGTTTTAATGTTAATATGCTTTTTGCATTTGAAGAAGCTGTCTTTCTTAATGAAAGTGATGATTTTACTTTAACATAACCTTTTTGTGGAAGTAAAACTATATTTTCTTTTTTTGTTTTATTTTCGTCAGATACTTTTTCTTCTGTAGAAGCTTCTTCTTTTCCTTCTGTAATTGCAGGAACTCTTATATTAGTCTCTGCTTTTTCTTTCATTGTTGTTTCTGCATATGTAACTGGCATATATATACTAATACTTATTACAATAAGAACAATTATAGAAATAATTGTAATAGTCAAGTTCTTTTTCTTCATTAAAATCTCCTTTGTGTTTTGCTAAATAGATTATATATATTTTATGATTTAAATACAATAATTTGTTAATTAATTTTTATTATTTCTTTATTAATTATTTATTTTATTATAATTCCAAGCATTTTAGAAAGTTCCATTGCTTGATATTCAGTTACTATCATATCTTTTAAATCCTTTATCTCTGCTGATATTCCATCTATATTGCAATCTCTAAAATCTATCAAACCTAATTTAGTTTTAAAAAATCTCGTACTAATAAAAGATACTTCTTTTAAATCCAATTTATTAAATATAACCTCTTCAAATTCAGAACTGCTAAAGTCACTATTTGAGATATTACATTCTTTTATATTTGAATTACTAAAATTTGAATATTTAAAATTAGATTCTATAATCTCTATTTGATTTAATCTTGTCATTATAAAATTAGATCCTATAAATTTACAATTTTTAAAATAAACATTATTAAAATTACTTTCTTCAAAAGAAAAATTAGAAAAATCACAATTTTCAAATATAACAAAAGTGAAATAAGTTTTTTCTAATTTTCCAGATATTTTACAGTTTTGAAATAAACATTTTTTAAACTCAATATTTTCAGTATTAATATTAATATCACTTTGATCCTTAAAAATACAATTTTCAATATCTATTTCATCTTTAATAGCAATATTAATCATCTCTTCTAAATTATTTTCTTTTGCATTTTCTATTAATTTATATATTCTTTCCATATTTTTTTTCTTTTTA
>CALWZY010000089.1 GCA_944386155.1 uncultured Clostridia bacterium
GTAGAAAACATATTATCTTACAAGAATAACACATATGAACCAACTACACATAATAAAGACTTAACTAAAGAATTAAGTACAATTAACTTAGGCGATGAAAAAGCAGATGATAAACCAACATCAGGAAGTGTAGTCGTAAATACAACAGCTGATGTAACAAATGATTTATCAATGGATGATATGATTTATGATAACTTAGCCGAAGTATTAGTATATTCTAACTCTGTAGGTAGAAGAACTATGGCAGCTATACCAGGTAACGCATTTGAAATAGTAAAACAAAATGTAAATGATAGTAGTTTACAAAGTGCTGGTGGAGGAATTTGGAATGCAGGTCATAGTAGTAACCCAGCAAAAGATGAAAAGATACTTGAAGATTTAATAGCAGAGTATTCAAAACCAATAGAATATACACAAACAGCTAAATACGCATTTAATACTAAAGAAGCTTTAGTAGAAAGAAACAAACCAGAAGAAACTGGTAAGTATATAGCAGAACTTGATGCTGATGCTGCAGAATATGTAACATTTACTGAACCTACTGGTTTAAGTAAAACAATGCAAAATCAAACAGTATTCATAATTGCAATGTTAATAGCTTTAATAGTACTTGCAGTTGGTATTATAGTAATTACTTTAAGAGTAGTTATGGTAAAATCAACAGATGATGTTACAATAGAAAGTACAAAAGAATAAATCTATATAAAATAAATATAGAGAATAAAAAATAGAAGGTTTAGAAAATCTAAACCTTCTATTTTTGTATTTATATTATTATTTATATTATTGTTCATAGTATTATTCATATTTGTTTTTATATTTATTTTAATTTTAAAAAATTTGTTTATAGTACGATTTATATTATTATTTATATTATTATTGTGTTAATATAAATACAATAATATAAAAAAAGAGTATAATAGTTTTAGAATAAAAAAGTAGGTGAAGTATATGGATGAGAAAATTAATGAATTTATAAAAATAATTAACGAAAGTAATAATATTGTGTTTTTTGGAGGAGCAGGAGTATCTACTGAAAGTGGAATACCTGACTTTAGAAGTAAAGACGGTCTATATAATCAAAAATATAAATTTCCACCAGAAGAAATATTAAGTCATACATTTTTTATGAATAATACTGGCGAATTTTATAAGTTTTATAGAGACAAAATGAATTCATTAAAATATGAGCCAAATATAACTCATTTAAAACTTGCAAAATTAGAGAAAATAGGAAAATTAAAAGCAATAATTACACAAAATATAGATGGATTACACCAAAAAGCAGGATCAAGAGTAGTATATGAATTACATGGGAGTGTTTTAAGAAATTACTGTATGAAGTGTAAAAAAGCTTATAGTGCTGATTATATATTTAGTAATGAAAATATACCGATATGTGAGTGTGGAGGTCTTATAAAGCCAGATGTTGTCTTATATGGTGAAATGTTAAATGATGATATAGTTTCAAAAAGTATAGAAGCAATAAAAAATGCAGAAGTACTAATTATAGGTGGTACATCACTTACTGTATATCCAGCTAATAGTTTAATATATTATTTTAAAGGGAAAAAGTTGATTTTGATAAACAAGGATTTTACTCAAATGGACAATATGGCAGATTTAGTAATTAATGATTCTTTGGGTAATGTTTTTAAAAAGCTTGATATTTAAGCGTTTTAAAATGATTTAGATAATCTATATGACAAATAAATAGTAAAATGATGTTAAAACATTATTTTTATTTGTTTTATTTTTAATATATATCAGATAAAAAAGCTAGGTTAGATTAAAAAAATAGTCTACTCTAGCTTTTTTATGTGGAAAACTTTAAAAAAATTGCATAATTATGAAAAGATTAAGGATAAAAATAACAGTAGATGTTAGAAATTCCCTAATATATAGGTGATTAATACAAATATTTGTAAATTAAATGTATTTAAAACTTAACAAAGTGCTACAAATAGGCATCCGTAGTAGATATTAATAATACTAAAAATATAAGTATTTACTTATATATATAAGTTCTTATAATTATAAATATATTAAATAATAAAGATATTAATATTACCTAAAATGTCTTATGGAGGAATATGGGAAAATGATTAAAACACATTACTTGAGCAAGAGAAGAACTAAAGAGAAAGGAAAAGCAAATATGGCTGCTAAAAGAGGTTTTTTAATTCTTAGAAACTTATTTGTACTTGTAATTATGCTACTTGTAATTGCAAGTTCAATTTTGTGGTCCAAAAATGATGAAAGCATAAGCTATCTAGGAAATAAAGTAAATGAATTAAATAGTGCACTTAGCAATACTTCAAAAGCAGGATATGTAAATCGTGTTTTTATTACATCAGGAAGAGATGTTATATCTACACATAGTGACGATTATATGCTTTTAGAGGTTCATGTCCTTACAAGTGAGAATCAGGATTTAGGTAATGTTGGAACAGTTACTTTTTCTCAGACATCTGATGATTCAGGAAGAGTTGAGATTAGTTATGATTCAAAACTTAAGAAATATAGAGTAACTGGTAAGAGCATTGGAACTGTAAAAGTGAAAGCCACTGTAGAATATGATGGACTTACTTTAAATTCAAATGAATATGAGATAAAAGTTCAAGAACAATATGATCATATGTACAGAAATGCGACATTATTCAAATATGATGCTAAAGCTCTTTTTGAAGCTGGTGGAGAAGTAACAAATAAAAATAGACAAGGAATTTACTTTTCAGAAGGTGGAACAAGTATTAATTATGGAAAATATTTTTGGAATCAGTTTTCAGCGAGCAACTGGAATAGATGGACAGGAAACGTAACAGGATTAAATGGAAATTTAGCTTATACAGGAATTGCTAAAGATGAGTTAGATGAAAATGGAAATATACAATTCAACTATGAAGATAACGGAATATTTGATGAAACAGTAACAGCAGGAAAAGAAACTTATACAGGAATTGGTATACCTTTTATAATTCAAGAGAATGAATTTTATAAATTCGACAGTAGTGAAATAGAGGCACATTTTAAAGACGGTAATCCACAAAGTAATGTAAATTTAGAGTGGTCTGAAAATAAGGTTACATATGAAGGTAATAATGGTGATACTTCAGGATTTTATCCATTTAATACAGGAAAAAGTGGAGAAGAAGCGGTATATCATTTTGGTATGAAAACAGCAGTTCCATTTTATTTAAGTAAAGATGGTAAATCTGCAACAGGAGAAGATATAATATTTGATTTCTTTGGCGATGATGATATATGGATTTATATAGATGGTAAATTAGTTATTGACTTAGGAGGTATTCATAATTCAATAGCTGCAGAGATTAACTTTGCAGAAGGAAATGTAACAATCTATGAAGGATTAAAAGAAACAGGCGACGTATTAGATAAGACTTCTTTAGATAGCATTTTAGGAGAAGGCTGGGATAGTGATGTTGAAAAGCAACATACACTTAGCGTATTTTACCTAGAAAGAGGAAAAGGAGATTCTAACTGTCAAGTATATCTAAACTTACCTTCAAAAGTTCAAAAATCTGATGTACTTGTACATCATTATCTAGAAGGAACAAATACAAAAGTTGCAGAAGATACTTTAATAGAAGGTGAACTTGGTATTCCTTATCAAGCAACACCAAGTGACGAGATTGCTAATAATTTAGAACTAGTAGAAATGCCAAGTAACGCTTCTGGTGTAATCGGATCAGAAAGAACAGAAGTAATATTCTATTACAAATATAAAGATCCTACTATAGAAAACAATGTTAGTAAAACTTCTTCTGTAGAAGCAATATTTAGCTCAATAGAACCTGTTCCATATAATATTTCAGGAACAATTAATTTAGCTGATTATATTGGTTCATCAGAAATAAAAATAGTAGACAAATTAGAATATGAAATAGATGAAAATAGATCAACATTAGATGGTGGTATATATAATAAAAATGACAAAACAATTACATGGACAATTACAAACGATGTAAATACATATGAAAATATGAATAATGAAATTACATATTCAAAAAATATATCACTTGTATATGTAAATGTACCAGAAACAGATAGAACAATAGAAAACAATGTTCAAGCAGAAGTAAAATTAAACACACCAGAAAAAACAAGTGTAGCAAGTTCAGAGTGTAATGTAAAAATACCAGAAACAATAGATGTTTCTATAGAAAAAATTTGGGATGATAATAATGACCAAGATGGTAAACGTCCAGACGAAGTTCAGATACAGTTATATGCAGATGGAGAAAAAATAAGAACTCCAGTAACTCTAAATATAGA
>CALWZY010000090.1 GCA_944386155.1 uncultured Clostridia bacterium
TATCATCATAATCATTGTCTATTCTGTTTTCTCTATTTATTCTACTCTCATTTTTAATATTTATAATTGGAATATTTGCATATAAAGCCGGTGAACCATTTGTACCATCTTCATTAGGTTGATTTGTAAGTCTTACGTCTATAGCCTTTTCATCCACCTCAATATATTTTTTTATTACTTCAATAATTTCTTGTTTCATTAATTCTAAGAAATCAGCAGATACATTAGCTCTATCTTGCATTAAAACTAAATGTAATCTTTCTTTAGCTGTATCTTTTGAACTTTCCTCAAGAGATTGATCAGTTTTTATTATTCTTTTGAAAAAACCTGTTATTCCTTCAAACATTTGTGACCTCCAGTTTTTATTTTTTCATATTATTTTTTAGAAAATATATTTTTAACCTTAGCCATAATTCCTTTTTCTCTTCCAGGAACACTTACTTCTATATTTTCTCCTAATATTCTTCTTGAGATTTCAACATATGCTTTTCCTGATGGAGCTTTTTTATTTGATACTACTGGCTCTCCTTTATTTGTTTGAGTAATTATAAATTCATCATCTGGAACTACACCAATTAAATCAATTGATAACAAATCTACTATGTCATCAACATCCATCATTTCACCTTTTTTAACCATTGTAGGTCTTAATCTATTTACTATTAACTCTGGATTCTTAATTTCTGAAGATTCTAGTAATCCTATTATTCTATCTGCGTCTCTTATGGCTGATATTTCAGCTGTTGTAACTACTATTGCTCTATCTGCTCCAGCAATCGCATTTTTAAATCCTTGTTCAATTCCAGCAGGGCAATCAATTAGTATGTATTCAAAATCTTCTTTTAATTTAGAAATTAAATCCTTCATTTGATCTTCATTAATTGCTGTTTTATCTCTTGTTTGAGCTGCAGGAAGTAAGAACAACTCTTTAAATCTTTTATCTTTTATTAGAGCTTGTCTTAATTTGCATTTTCCTTCAATTACATCAACAATATCATAAACTATTCTATTTTCTAATCCCATTACAACATCTAGGTTTCTAAGTCCTATATCCGTATCAACAAGCGCAACTTTCTTTCCAGCTAAAGCAAGTGCAGAACCTAAGTTTGCTGTTGTTGTAGTTTTACCTACACCACCTTTTCCGGATGTTATAACTATAACTTCTCCCATAAGAATCCTCCTTAAATATCATATTTCACATATTGTTTTCCCTCATATATATTATCTTTTTTTTCATAAAAAGTCAATAAATACATGCAATTTTTGTAATATTTTTGTAACATTATTTTCTATATATCAAGAATCCGCAAGAATTTTTCTAAAATGTCTTGTCCAATTTACTTGTTTCTTATATAATGTGTTTTGTGAGGAGGTTATTATGAGAAGGTTTTTTAGAAGAAAGAAAAAATTAATTATACGTCTTACAATTTTACTTGCGATTATTATTTTTATTGTTTTATTAGTTTTATATATTCTACCTAAAGCAGGTATAACTACAATAAAAAAAGATGTTTCTAATTCTTCAGAAGAAGTTGATGTAACAATAATAGAAGAACCTCAAGTCAAAGTATCTCTTCCAGAATATATAACAACAGTTGATGATAAAGACAATTTAGGAAATGTCCAAACACCAGGAGATAACTCCAATACAATTATTGAAACTACTACAGGAGCAAATGGTAAGTCTTATACTTCATATGTAAATACAGAAGAAAAATATTTTATTACTGTATTATCTAACGATAACAAAAAACTAACAATAATGTTAAGTAATAAAGCAAAAGATTTACTAAGTAATAATTCAAAAGCAAAAATTGGAATTGAATATAGTGTATCAAATATCAAAGAAGAAATTGTTGGTGTTTATGATTTTACTTATTCAAATTATAAATATCCTATACTACTTTTACTTTCAGCATCTGGAAAATTATATTATGTTGATTTAGAATCTGCATTAAGCTCTGGAAACTTTAAAGCAGAAGGTCCAATAAAGAATATTTCAAACATATATAAAGTCGTTGCTGTAGAAGTAAAAGATGGAGACAATACTTACAAGTCTGCTGTTATCACAGACTTAGATGAAATAGGATATGAATTTACACTTGATATGATAGGTAGATAAAACTACTAATTATATATTTATTTTTTAAGGAGGTCAAAATGGATAATTTGATTGAAATTAGATGGCATGGTAGAGGTGGTCAAGGTGCAAAAACAGCTTCACTTTTATTAGCTGATGCTGCCTTTAATACTGGAAAATATATTCAAGGATTTCCTGAATATGGACCTGAAAGAATGGGAGCACCTATTACAGCTTATAACAGAATTAGTACAGAACCTATTACAATACATAGTAATATTTACGAACCAGATTATGTTGTAGTTGTAGATGACACTCTTCTTGAATCTGTTGATGTAACAGCTGGTTTAAAAGAAACTGGTGCAATTATTATTAATTCTACAAAAGATGGAGATGAGTTAAAGAAATTAATTAAAGGTTATAAAGGCGAAGTTTATAAAATAGATGCTCGTAAAATATCTATGGAAGCATTAGGTAAGTATTTTCCTAATACTCCAATGCTTGCAGCTATCGTAAAAGTTAGCAAAATAATGACAGATGAAGAATTTTTAAATGATATGAAAGGTTCATTTAAACATAAATTTGCTAAAAAACCTGAAGTTATTGAAGGAAATATGAAAGCTTTAGAGTTAGCTTTAAATCAAGTAGAAAAAATTTAATTAAGAAAGGATGATATTTAATGACAGAGGATAAATTAAATAACCAAACTTCTTGGCAAGATTTAACTATTGGTGGAAATATTTATGATGCTGGTAATGCTAAAGAATTTAAAACTGGCGACTGGCGTTCTCAAAAGCCAAGATGGATTGAAGAAAAATGTAAACAATGTGGTCTTTGCTTCCCTGTTTGTCCAGATGATGCAATACCAGTTGGTAAAGATCAAAAAAGAAAAGATTTTGATTATGATGCTTGTAAAGGATGTCTTGTATGTGTAAAAGTATGTCCTTTCAAAGCTATAGAAAAGGAGGATTAATATGGGAATAAGAGAAAGATTAAGTGGAAATGAAGCATCAGCAACAGCTATGAAACAAATTAATCCAGATGTTGTAGCAGCCTTTCCTATTACACCATCTACAGAAATACCTCAATACTTCTCTACTTTCGTAAGTAATGGACAAGTAGATACAGAATTCGTTGCTGTAGAAAGTGAACACAGTGCGATGAGTGCATGTATTGGTGCTGAAGCTGCTGGTGCTAGAGCAATGACAGCTACTTCTGCAAATGGTTTATCTTTAATGTGGGAAATGATTTATATTGCTTCAAGTTTAAGATTGCCTATAGTAATGAGCTTAGTAAATAGAGCTGTATCAGGACCATTAAATATTCATAATGACCATTCAGATGCTATGGGTGTTAGAGATAGTGGATGGATTCAACTATTTTCTGAAAACAATCAAGAAGCTTATGATAATTTAATAATGGCTCATAGAATTGCAGAAAATAAAGATGTATTATTACCTTTAATGGTATGTCAAGATGGATTTATTACTTCACATTCAATTGAAAATATTGAATTAATCGAAGATGATAAAGTAAAAGAATTTGTTGGCAAATACAAACCAGAACATTATTTATTAGATGATAAAAATCCAATGGCAATTGGTCCATTAGATTTACAAGCTTATCTTTTTGAACATAAGAGACAACAAGCAGAAGCTATGAAAAATGCTAAAAAGGTTATTTTAGATGTTGCAAAAGATTTCGAAAAATTAAC
Source organism: uncultured Clostridia bacterium (assembly GCA_944386155.1). GTDB lineage: Bacteria > Bacillota > Clostridia > TANB77 > CAG-508 > UMGS1994. Next base: position 3,795 of record CALWZY010000090.1, read on the forward strand.
TGGAAGAAAATATGGTTTCTTCGAGGAATATAAATTAGACGATGCAGAAATCGCTATAGTATGTATGAACTCTACAGCAGGAACTGCAAAATATACAATCGATAGACTAAGAGAAAAAGGTATAAAGGCTGGTCTATTAAAAGTTAGAGTATTTAGACCATTCCCTGGTGAAGAAATTGCAGAAGCTTTAAAAAATGTTAAAGCTATTGCAGTCCTTGATAAAGCAGATTCATTAAATGCTGCAGGTGGAGCTTTATATGAAGATGTTGTTACTGGTCTATATAATAGTAAAATAAGTATTCCTACTGTAAATTATGTTTATGGTATTGGTGGTAGAGATACAAAATCAGACGATATTGAAAAAGTATTTAATGATTTATCTGAAATTGTAAGAGATGGAAAAGTAGAAAATCATTATAGATATTTAGGTGTAAGGGGGGATAAATAATGGCATATAATCATAAAGAAATTATAGCAGAAAGGCCTTCAAGATT
>CALWZY010000091.1 GCA_944386155.1 uncultured Clostridia bacterium
TGTGATAATATCATCAATTATTTATTTTGTAAACAAAATATAATAATTTTATTTAAAATCGATTTTAAATTGATTTTAAAAAGAAAATGTGATTTAATTATATAAAATAAAAGTAAAGGGGAGATGAATATGAAGTTATTAGTAGTTTCAGATATTCATGGTTCATCATTTTATGCAAAGAAGATTAAAGAAATTATAGAAAAAGAAAAACCTAAAGGAATTATTCTTCTTGGTGACTTATATTACCATGGACCTAGAAATCCACTTACAAAAGAATATAACCCACAAGAAGTTGCAAAAATATTAAATGAGTATAAAGAAAAAATTTTAGCTGTTAAAGGTAATTGTGATGCTGAAGTAGATCAGATGATTTCTGATTTTAGACTTGAAAATAATATTACTTTATCAGCAAATGGTTTAAATATGTATTTTACACATGGACATAAGATTAATATAGATAAAATGCCAAAAGATTATAAAAACATTGATTTATTATGCTATGGACATTTTCATGAGAGTTTTATTAAAGAAAAAGATGGAGTGCTTTGTGTTAATCCTGGATCTATTGCATTACCAAAAGGAGAAAGTACTAATAGTTATTGTTTAATAGACGATAGAACAGTATATATTAAAGATGTAGAAGGAAATATTTTAGAACAAGCTCAAATAAAAAAACATAAATAATATTTAATAAAATTTAATTTTACATTATTTTAAGCTTTTAAATTATGTAATAAAAAAATTATTTATATAAAAAGTTAAGATTTAATGACACGTATTTGTTTATTTTATCTTAACTTTTTCTTTATTTTTTAATTTTTATATGATAAAATAATTATGAAAAATAAGCAAAATGACAAAAGGAGTTTTTATAATGAAAAAGAAAGTAGAACTATATAGAAGCGAGAGAAAAGATGGATATTTTTATATTATTCCAGTAGAGAGAAATTCTGTTTCATATTTTGCTGTTAAGCATAATGAAATTGAAGGAATACGAGAATATAGTGTTTCTATAGATGAAGAAGAAGCAGTAGCTTATTTATATTATTTTTTAATTAAGTTTTTTGATGAAGAACTTATAGAAAATAAAATAAAAATGGGAAATGTAAGCTATAAAGATAAAACTAATTTTGAATGGGATGGCAAAGATAATTTTTATACATTAGATAATATTAGACTTATGAAAGATAGTATTAATGAAGTTTTAAGTTTACTTCAAAATGATTTTGATAATTACGATTTAGATGAATATAAAAAGATGACATATGAAAAAATTCCTGAAAATGAATTTAAAGAGAATATCGAAGAAATAATTGCTTTTTATAATAATATCTGTGATTATTTTGATTCGCTTTTAGATTTAGAAGATGATAAATATATTATTTCTTTTAGTATTTTATAATAAATTAATTTATTAATTTATTCTTTTTAATATTTAATATTATTTTAATATAATTTTAATCTTTTTTCTGTATAAATACATTAAAATAAAATATGTGATTTAAATATAAAAATAATTTTATTTTATATATAAGAGGTATACTGTTATGGCGTATATTGAATTTAGAAATGTATGTAAAGAATATAAAATGGGAGAAGTTACGATCAAAGCTTTAAATAATACTAATTTTGAAATAGAAAAAGGAGAGCTTGTTGTAATTGTTGGACCAAGTGGAGCTGGAAAAACTACTACTTTAAATATTTTAGGTGGAATGGATACAGTTACTACTGGAAGAGTTTATGTAGATGGAAAAAATGTATCTAACCTTAAAGGTAAAGATTTAATTAAATATAGGAGAGATGACATTGGATTTGTTTTTCAATTTTATAATTTAATTCAGAATCTAACAGCAAGAGAAAATGTAGAACTTGCAACACAAATTTGTAGAGATAGTCTAGATGTAGATAAAGTATTAGATGAAGTAGGTTTAAAAGATAGAAAAAATAATTTTCCATCACAACTTTCTGGTGGAGAACAACAAAGAGTTGCAATAGCAAGAGCTATTGCTAAAAATCCTAAATTACTTTTATGTGATGAACCAACAGGAGCATTAGACTACAAAACTGGTAAGCAAATATTAAAACTACTTCAAAATACTTGTAGAAAAGATAATATTACTGTAATTATAATTACCCATAATACTGCAATTGCACCTATGGCAGACAAGATAATTCAATTTAAAAATGGAAGGGCTGAAAATATTATTATAAATAAGGAACCTAAATCAATAGATGATATTGAATGGTAGGTGATATGAATGAAAAGATTAAAACAAAATAGAAAGAAACATAATATTTTATTTAAATATTCAATAAAAGAGATATTTGTTAATAGAAAAAGATTTATTTCTATTATGTTAATGGCTTTATTAGGTGTTGGCTTTTTTGCAGGACTTATTGCCTCTGGCCCTGATATGAGAGATAGTTTAGATAAGTTTTTAGATGATACTAATACATATGATATTAATATAGTTTCAACATTAGGATTAACAAATGAAGATGTAGATGAAATTAAGAAAATAAAAAATACTGAAAATGTACATGGAATATATAGTAAAGATATAAGTTTTAAGACAGATGATAAGGAATTTATATTTAAAGCAATAGAATATTCTGAAAAAATAAATACTCCTATTTTATTAGATGGTAAACTTCCTGAAAATAATAATGAATGTGTTGTAGAACAAGACTTTCTAATAGATTCTGGATTTAAAATTGGAGATAATATTGAAATAGATGAGGATGATGAGTTAAAAGCTAATTCATTTAAAATAGTAGGTTCTGTAAAGAGTCCAATTTATGTTTCTATGGAAAGAGGGACTACATCTTTAGGTGATGGTACAATAGATTATTATTTATATTTAAATAAAGATGTATTTGATATGGATTATTATCCTAATATTTATTTAAATGTAAATAGTGCTAAAATAGAAAAAATTACTACAAACAAATATAATGAACTAGTAGAAAATGTATATAAAGATATTGAAAATATTAAAGAAGAAAGAGAGACTCAAAGATATAATAATATAAAAGAAGAAGCTTCTGAAAAATTACAAGAAAGTATTGATGAATATGAAAAGGGAAAAAAAGAGGGAGAAGAGGAGCTTAAAAAAGCTAAAGATAAAATAGAAGATTCTGAAAAAGAAATTAAAAATGCTGAAAATGAACTAGAGACAGGTAAGACTAAAGCAAAAAAAGAAATTTCTAATGCTAAAGCTGAAATTTCTTCATCTGAAAATAAACTAAAGAAAAGTGAAAAAGAATATGAAGAAGGTTTAGAAAAATATAGTAAAGGTGTTAAAGAATATAACTCAAATAAATCTAAACTTGAATCTTCTCTAGATGTTTTAAATGATAACTTAAAAAAATTAAAAGACTTAAAAGAAGAAATTGAAAAACAAATTGCTTTAATAGAAGATGAAATAAAAAACGGTAATTTAGAAAATGAAGATAAACTTGTTTTATTAAAAAATCAGCTTTCTGATTTAAATTCAAATATTAAAGAAATTGAAAGTAATAAAAATAAGATTAATAATGAATTGTCATCTGCAGAAAAAGAGTTAAACAAAACAAAAAAAGCTTTAGATTCTGCTAAGAAAGAAATTGATAATGGTTATAAAGAATTAGAAAAAGGTAAAAAGGAATTATCTTCAAGAGAAAGTAGTCTAAATAATCAATTTGCTAAAGCTGAAAAAGAAATAGAAGATGGTAAAAAAGAAATAGAGGATGCAAAAGAAACTCTTGAAAAAGAAGAAAAGAAATTTAATGAAGAAATAAAAGATGCTGAAAAAGAAATAGAAGATGCTAAAGAGGATATCGAAGGAATTAAAGAAGGAAAATGGTATATTTTTGACAGAGAAGATGATACTGGTTTTTCTAGTTTTATTGATTCTATTAATAGTATGAATAATATAGCAACATTATTTCCTATTATATTTTATTTAGTAGCTATACTAATTAGTTCAACTTCAATGTCACGAATGGTTGAAGAGGAAAGAGGAGATATAGGAACACTTAAAGCGTTAGGATATAGTAATCTAAGGATTATTAATAAATATATAGCTTATAGTTTATTATCTACAGTATTAGGTGGAATAATAGGTATGTTTATAGGATTTATTCTTATACCTACTGTAGTATGGGAGAATTATAGCATTATTTATTATTTACCAGAATTTTATCCAAAACTTAGATTCTC
>CALWZY010000092.1 GCA_944386155.1 uncultured Clostridia bacterium
CTAAAGAAATTAGCGATATTATTTACTTTAAAAATTTACAAAAATTAAAAAAATACTACACAAGAAAGTAAATATGTGTTAAAATAATATGCGAAGTTTTTAAAAAATAAAAAATAAAGGAGGAATTATCAATGTCAGGACATAGCAAATGGCATAATATTGCAGCAAAAAAAGGAAAAGCAGATGCTGCAAGAGGAAAAGTATTTACAAAACTAGGAAGAGAATTATTAATAGCAGTAAAACAAGGTGGACCTGACCCGGCTGGTAATTCAAAATTAAAAGATGTTATTGCAAAATGTAAGGCAGCTAATATGCCAAATGATACAATAAATAATGCAATAAAAAAAGCATCAGGAGCTGGAGAATCAGCAAACTATGAAGAAATAACATATGAAGGTTATGGAGTAAATGGAGTTGCTGTTATAGTAAATGCATCAACAGATAATAGAAATAGAACAGCTGCAGATATAAGACATGTATTTGATAAAGCTGGAGGAAACTTAGGTACAACAGGATGTGTATCATACATGTTTGAAAAGAAAGGTGTTATTGTAATTGAAAAATCAAGCACAGATTTATCTGAAGAAGATTTAATGATGCTTGCAATAGAAGCTGGAGCAGAAGATTTTGAGTCATCAGATGAATATTATGAAATAACAACTGCACCAGAGAACTTTTCAAGTGTAAGAGAAGAACTTGAAAAAAACAATTTAACATTTGTTGAAGCAGAAGTGCAAATGGTACCAAATACATATGTTAAATTAGATGAAAAAGATTCAGAAAGAATGGAAAACTTCTTAGAGAAACTTGAAGACTTAGATGATGTGTCTAATGTTTATCATAACTGGGAAGAAGAATAATATTAGGAAGGTATAGCTTAAAAACTAAATAGGTAAATAACAAGATGAATATATTAGTTACTGGTGGACTTGGATACATTGGTTCACATACATGTGTAGAATTACTAAATAAAGAGTATGATGTAATAATTGCTGACGATTTAAGTAACAGCAAAGAAGAAGTTTTAGATAGAATAGAAAAACTTACAGATAAAAGACCAAAATTATATAAATATGATTTAAAAGAAATTGAAAAAGTAGAAGAAATATTTAAAGAAAATAAAATAGATGCAGTAATCCACTTTGCTGGATTTAAAGCAGTTGGAGAATCTGTAAAAAAACCAATTAAATATTATTGTAATAATTTAAAGACGACATTAAATTTATTAGAAGTTATGAATAAATATAATGTTAAAAAATTAGTATTTAGCTCATCTGCTACTATATATGGAGATCCAGGTGTTCATGAATACAAAGAAGAAATGGGAAGAGGAAAAACATCTAATCCATATGGAACTACTAAATCAATGATTGAAAAAATATTAGAAGATGTATATGCATCTGATAATTCATGGGCAATTAGTATCTTAAGATATTTTAATCCAATAGGAGCTCATGAGAGTGGACTTTTAGGTGAAGAACCAAATGGTATTCCAAATAATTTAATGCCATATATTATGAAAGTTGCTGCAGGAAAAATAGATGTATTAAGTATATATGGAAATGACTATCCAACGAAAGATGGTACTGGTGTAAGAGACTATATACATGTTGTAGATCTTGCAGAAGGACATGTAAAAGCTTTAGAGAAAATTGAAAAAGATGGATCAGGCAAATATATATATAATCTAGGTACAGGTACAGGATATTCTGTAATGGATATAGTAAATACTTTTGAAAAAGTAAATAATTTAAAATTAAAATATGTTATTGCTCCAAGAAGACCAGGAGATTTAGCAGAATATTATGCAGATCCAACTAAAGCAAAAGAAGAACTTGGATGGGTTGCAAAAAGAGGATTAGAACAGATGTGCAAAGATTCTTGGAATTTTATGAAAAATAATATGTAGGTAATAAAATGCAAAAGAGAATTATTTTAGGAATTTTAATAATTATATGGATGATTACTATATTTTTATTTTCTAACCAAGATGGTATGGAATCAGAAAACACAAGTGATATTATTACAAATAGATTAGTTAATGAAACTATAGAAAATAATATAGAAATAGAAGAAAATGTAGATAATACAAATAATGAAAATATTAATAATTCAGTAAATGTAGCTAAATATAATTATGAATTTGAAATGTATAAAGGAGAAGTTAGATTAGTAGTTAGAAAATCTGCTCATTTTATAATATATTTAGTAGGTGGTTTTTTATTATTTAACTTTTTTAGAACATATAATATTAGTTTAAGAAATCAAATAATATATGCGATTTTAGGAATTATCTTATATGCTTCATCCGATGAATTTCATCAATTATTTGTAAATGGTAGAACAGCTAGAGTAGAAGATGTGTTATTAGATACTTTAGGTGCGATAGTTGGTATTCTTCTAAATCTTATTTGTTTAAAAATTGTGTACAAGATAAAAAACAAAAAAGATAAATCTATAGAAAATAAGAGTAATTTAAGTAGAGAAAATTAAAGACTTTGCTAAAAAATTTAAATAAAATTAATTAAACTTGCTTTCATATTTTTATGAGAGCAAGTTTTTTATGAGATTTGATTAAAAAAGTTAATAAAATGTGTAGAAAATTTGCGAAAAGTAATGACTTTTGTGGAAATTTGTGGTATAATATTTCCAGTTTTGCTCGAAAAAATTAAGCGCGAAATAAATATATAATATAAAGGATGTAAATTAGGAGGAAAAATGGAAGAGCTAGATTTAAAAGAGATTTTAAGCATGTTCTGGGAAAAGAAAATTTTAATTATAATCATTACAGTTTTATGTATGATTATAGGAGGGGTATATTCATACTTTATTATGGTACCAGAATATACTGCAACATCAACAATAGTCTTAACAAAAACAGATGAGAAAACAAATACAGAAACAGGAGAGACAACAGAATCAATTACTCAAACTGATGTAATGTTAAACCAAAACTTAGTTGCAACTTATAGTGTGATTATTAAAAGTAATAATATTCTAAGAGAAGTTATTAGTAATCTAGAAAATTTAAAATTATCAGAAAATAGCTTAAGAGATAGTATTGAAGTTACAGCAAAAGAAGATACAGAAGTAATTGAAATTAATGTTACAGATATAAATGCTAAAAACGCAACATTAATAGCAAATGAAATATCAGAAGTATTTTCAAGAAAAGTATCAGAAATTTATAAGATAAACAATGTTTATGTATTAGATAAAGCAGAAGTGCCAACTGCACCATCTAATATAAATCATATTAGATTTATATTAATATCTGCAGCAGTAGGTATAATAATTTCTTGTGGATATGTTGTAATTAGAAATTTATTTGATAACTCAATAAAGAAAAAAGAAGATATAGAAAATGCATTAGATATGCCAGTACTAGTTTCTTTAGATAAAAGTGAAGGAGAACAAAAAGTAGTAATTAGTGATAAAGAGTCTAAATCAATTTTAGCAGAATCAGTTAGAACTTTAAGAACAAATCTTCAATTTATGGGTAAAAGTAAAAAGACTCAAACAATACTAGTAACAAGTACTACTTCAGGAGAAGGAAAAAGCTGGGTATCATCTAATTTAGCCGCAGCATATGCTCAAACAGGAAAAAGAACAATATTAGTAGACTCTGATATGAGAAAAGGATCTATTAATACAATATTTGATCTTCCACAAACTCCAGGACTTTCAAATTACTTATCAGGAGTAAATATTAGTGAAAATGGACTTGCTGAAGTTCTTCAAAAAACAGAAATAGAAAACCTATATGTAATTACAGCAGGAGATATACCACCAAATCCATCAGAGCTTATACTTTCAGAACAAATGCTTAAATTATTTGATGATTTAGAGACATTTGCTGATGTAATAATATTTGATGGTACACCATCACTTATTGTTACAGACTCTACTATACTTTCTAGACTTGTAGATTCAACAGTACTTGTAGCAGAATACAATAGAACAAAGAAAAACGACT
>CALWZY010000093.1 GCA_944386155.1 uncultured Clostridia bacterium
TTTTCATCTAGTATTTTTCTAACTTCTAAAAATAAAGGCATATTTATTTTCATTAATCTCTGACTTACATCTTTATGAACAGTAGATTTAGAAATACCAAATTGTTTAGCAGCTCCCCTTACTGTATCTTTTGTATCTATAATGTATCTAGCTAGCATTACTGCTCGCTCTTCTATTGATATATTTTTCATAAAGAAACCTCCAACTAGAATACTTTGTTTAATTGTATTCGTTAGAGGTTTTCTATATGACTATTTATATTTTTTAAAACTTGTATATGCTAAAAAAGAAGCTTTATACAGCTTCTCCTTCGTTGATGAGCAAGATTATGCAATCCTTTTTTGCGTATTTTGCAATTACTGGATACACTGCCTCTTCTAGCTCTGGAATGTTTGCCACAATCCAGATAGGCTTATCTGTTAAGATGTGTCCTGGTCTCATTGCCATAATAAATGACTTATGCTCATCTTTGTAGAACCTATCGATTTGCTCCACAACTGACTCGTTTTCTAAGAGTCCTCTACTGACTTTAAGCCATGTGTTACCACCTGCAATGTGGTTAGGATAATCTTTCAGCCTTTCCAGAGTCTTAAAACCTTTGGACTTTTTCTTTTCCTCAGAATAGATTTCATCCTTAATTTCAAAAATCTGTTCAAGAGAGTTTCCTCTCCAGCTGATGAGCTTTTCCAGCTCTTCTTGTGCAAAAATCTTTGCTCTTTTGTTTTGTTCCATTGTGTCTACCTCCTCTAGCTAAAAAAACAAAACGTGCACTTTAAGAGTTAAAGCAGAAAACATTTCATCTACTTCTATCTTATAAATCCAAAATAAAGTGCATATATATTATAACTCTTAAGTCTCTGTTATGTCAACTATATCATACTGACTATTTAATTCCATACTCTTCTGCTAATTTTTTAAATGATTCTAGAGAATTTTCTATTGTACTATAATTTGTACAATATGCAATTCTTACATATCCTTTACATCCAAATGAAGTTGCTGGTACAACTAAAATATTATACTTTTTAGCTCTTATAGCAAATTCTTTATCATCTCCTGTAGGTGATTTAACAAATAGATAAAAAGCACCTTCTGGTTTTATACATTCAAATCCATACTCTTTAAGCTTACTATAAAGTAGCTTTCTATTTTTATCATAAATTTCAATATCGCAAGTAATATCTACACATTTTGATACCACTTTTTGCATAAGTGAAGGAGCATTTACACATCCTATTACTCTGTTTGCTATTGTAATTGCTGTAATTAAATCTTTAGAATCTTTTACTTCATCTTGCACTAAAACATATCCTATTCTCTCTCCGGGAATTGCTAAGCTTTTGCTATAAGAATATACAACTATAGTATCATTATAATATTTAGTTATAAAAGGAACTTTCTTTCCATCATATACTATTTCTCTATATGGTTCATCAGAAATTAAATATATATCTCTTTTTAGTTCTTTTTCCTTTTTTACTAAAATTTCTGATAAGTCTTTTATAAAAGATTCATCATAAACTACACCTGTTGGGTTATTAGGATTATTAATAATAACTCCTCTTGTTTTATTATTTATCTTGCTTTCTAATTCTTTTAAGTCTGGAATAAAATTATTACCTTCATTTGGTGATATAATAACTATTTTTCCATCATAATTTTCGATATAACATTTATATTCACTAAAATATGGAGCAAATACGATTACTTCTTCATCTTTATTTAATATTGATTTAAGAACTATATTTAAACCACTTGCAGCACCTACTGTCATAATAATATTATTACTATTAAAATTAGTATTATATTTCTTATTTAATGATATAGCTACAGAATTTCTTACATCTTCAAATCCATTATTACTTGTATATCCATGAATTGTATCTTTTTGATTTTCTAGTAATTCTATAATTGAATCATTTACTTCACTTGGTACTGGAGTACTAGGATTTCCAAGACTAAAATCATAAACATTTTCTTCTCCATATATTTTCTTTAAGTTCTTTCCTTCTTCAAACATTTCTCTTATAACAGAATTATTTTTTACTAATTCTTTCATTTTATCAGAAATCATATTAAACCTCCTACTTTACTCTTTATCATATTTGAATTAATTATAAATTCCTAATATTCTACTATAATTTGCATTTTCTTTTAACTCATTTAAAGCATTAGTTACATCTATTTTATCTATATTAAAATCTACTAAAAAATAATATTCTCCAAGATTCGTTTTAGCTGGTCTTGATTCTATTTTAGTTAAATTTATATTATACTTATCAAATATACCAAGCACTTTATATAAAGCTCCTGGAACGTGTTTTGTAGTAAATATTATTGATATTTTCTTTTTATCAGAACTCTTATTTATCTTTTTAGATAATATCCAAAATTTAGTTTGATTTAAGTTATTATCTTGAATATCTTTATCTAATAATTTTAATCCATATTTTTCTGTACAAGAAATATTACCAATACAAGCAGAATAATCATTTTCTAAAGCATATTTTGCTCCAAGAGCTGTGCTTAAAACCTCTTTTATTTCTGCTGTTTTTAGATTTTCCTCTAAATAATTTCTACATTGTGATATGGCTTGAATGTGAGAATATACTATTTTAATATCTTTTAAATTATATTTTTCTTTAGCCATTAAATTTTGATTTATTTTTAATATATATTCTTTTTCTACATATATATTTTCATTTTGAATTAATGTGTCTATAGCCTCTGTAACACATCCCTGAAGGGAATTTTCAACTGGTATGATACATTTATCTACTTTACTATTTTTTAGAGCTATAATCGTCTCTTTAATCGTTTTATACGGTATTTTTTCATACGTTTCATCAAAACAATTATCACAAGCTTCATTTGAAAAAGTTCCAACTGGTCCTAAATATCCTATTTTCATATTGTCTCTCCTAAATTTTTTGCTTATTATATAATATTTCTTAAATATTAACAATAAGTAAAATAAGCTTAAAGTGCAAGTATTTATTTTGCATTTTAAGCTTATTATTTTATAATTTATTTCTATTCTTATTTTACTTTTTTATTTTAAATAATTATATTAAATTATTTATTTCTATAATAAGAATCTCCATCACCTTTAATATTTACTTCTTCTATAAAGTATCCAATCATTTTTGATTCTTTATAAGTAAATATTGATAAATTATCTTCTTTCTTTCCTCCAAATATTAAATCATTCTTTTTCTCTTCATTTAATTTTTCAATTTGTTCTTTTGCATATCTTATAGCATCATCGAATGGAACAGTAGTAATAGTAATATCTTTAAATTCATCTTTCTTATATATTGTTATAGTAATTCCATCTGCTTCTTCAACTATTTTCTTCATTTCTTCTAAGACTTTTATATATTCATTAATTATATCTTCATCTTCATATTTTTCAGCTTCTTCATTTATATCTTTACTCTTCCTAATTAATTTTATAAAAGCCTCTTCATCTTTATTTGTTGGTTTAATATCTTTTAATTTTATACTTGCATCTTTATAATTGTTTAATAAAAAAGAATTTAAAGCAGATGAGAAAGTCTTTCCTCTATCTTCCATATATGAATTAATTTTTACAGAAATAACAAGAATAACTATTACTATTGCTATAATACAGATTAATATTGCTAATGTTTTAGGCTTAATTTTAAATTTCTTTTTTTCCTCTTCTTTTATTGTTTCTTCATGTGGACTCAATATCTTTGTTTCTACAACCTTATCTTTACATTCTTTATCCTTCTTTTTCTTTCTAAAAAACATAATTTTTCTCCTTTATAAATATATGAAAATAATTATCATTCATTATTTATTATTAATTAATTATTTATTTATTATTTTTTAATATTCTTCTATTTTAACATATACTTTTTCTTCTTCTGAATATACTTTTTCTATTTCTAATTTAGTAATTT
>CALWZY010000094.1 GCA_944386155.1 uncultured Clostridia bacterium
ATATAGTTCAGGTGGAGACTCAAGAAATACAGTATATAAAAATGGTAATTTAACAATGATAGATGATAATAATGGAACTATTCATGTTACTATTACAGATTTTGGAATAGGTGATACTTTTCCAGTATCAACAGACTGGGAAATGTACAATATGACTCCTGAAAAAGGATATGTAAGTGTTGGATTATTTTATATGGCAGTTGATATGAATGAAGAGACTATGTTAGAAAATACGCAGTCATATATGGAATATAAGGCAGAAAATTTTAAAGCAATAACAGTTGGAAATGATACATGTACTACAGAAGTTAGAACAGATAATAATAGTATTACAGAAAACTTTATAGCTGGAGGAGAAGGTGAGTTTGGTAAAGAAACATATTATACACAAAATAAAGCAGATCTAGGATATCCAGCAGGTAATGGAAATGGAAAAGCATATATAGGTGCAGAAAGATTAGAAGTTTCAAGTAGAATTACTAATGCTATGACTAATCCTAAAACTTATTGGATTTATGATATAGATATTCTAACAAAAATAGACGATAAAAATATGGAACCGACATTAAGAAATGGCGAAGAAAGTCTTAATAATGGTATATTTGGAACAACTGATATGACGTTTAATGTATTATATGGCGCTAAAAAAGATAAAAGTGGATGGGTATCAGACGAAGAAATGATAGAAACGACAATGGATGACTTGATATATTTTGATACTTTAGAAGAATTAAAACAAGCAGGATATACCTGCGTAGCAACTCTTGCTGAATCACAATCTGGTACTATAAAAAGTGGTATAGAATTATGGCATAGAATACCAATTAAAATTAAAGATTCCGCAAAAATTGGAACAGTTGCTCAAAGTCTAACAGATGTAAGAATATATACAGAAGATAATCAGTTAGATAGAAGTGTTCAAACACATTTAAGAACAACAAATCCAGATGATTATCCAGAGCCAACATGGAAACAAGAAAACTTACCTTATGTAAAAACTGCATATGATGAAAATGGACAAATGATAGTAGGAACACATGGAGGAAGTTTCCCTTATGGAAATAGTCTTCTAATATTAGGGGCAGAACAAATTTTATCAATTGAAAGTTTAGATGAATCAAATAATGAAAAATATAATTTTGATATTGGTAAAAATGAAAATGTTGTAAAATATGAAATAAAACCAGAAATATCTAATCCATCTTCTAGTGTAAGTAGTGGAACTACAACAATTAAGATAGAAGCAAATCTTCCAAAAGGCATTGAATATGTAGTAGGAAGTTCAGAATATGAAGAGCCAGAGATTATTTATAATGATGATGATACAACTCTTCTTACATGGTATATAGATAATTGTAGGATTAATGAGGATATAACTCCAATAAGATTTAAAGCAAACATAGATAATGATAGTGAAAACGGACAAAGCTATGATATTTCAGCAGTTATGTCTGAAGTTATAAAAGAAGATGGAGTAACAATTATAGGAAATTCAGAAGTAGAAGATAGAACAGCAGAAAATTATATTACAATAACAAACTTAGAAAGCCATAGAGCTTATAAAGAAGTAGAAAATCCTATAATAGAAGAAAATGGAGATATTAAATATAAAGTTGTTTATGAGAATAAAACAGATGGAGCAGTTTCAGCATTCCAATTATTAGATATATTACCTTATAATGGTGATAATAGAGGAACAAGTTTTTCTGGATCTTATAAGATTACTAGTATAGATGTTGTTCAAACAGTAAATGGAGTACAGCAATCTAATAATAATTTAAAATTATATACTACAAATTCAGAAAATGTAAGAAATATGGATGCAACAAATAGCGGAATTGGAACTGATAACATATGGACTTTAGAAACAATAGGGGCATCTATTAATAAAGAAGCTACAGGAATTGCATTAAAAGGAAATTTAGGCGGTAAGACTAAAGTAGAATTAAATATAACACTTACAACAAGTGGAAATAAATCAGAAGATGTTTATAGAAATAATGCAATGGTTCAAGTATATACAGATTCAGAACAAGTAGAAACAGGTAGAGTAGAGACATCAGTTATAAATAGATCTATTAGCGGAACTGTATGGGAAGATGAAAATAAAAACGGAATTATAGATGATAGTGAAAGAAAAATCCAAGGAATAACATTAAAATTAATTAATTCAGGAAATAATTCGGAAATAGCTACTACATCTACAGATTCAAATGGTGAATATAAGTTTGAAGAATTAAAAAAGGGTAATTATAAAGTTAAAATTGAATATGGAAGTGATTATTATTTAACTGAAAAATTAGTTGGAGATAATGATGAAATTAATAGTAAATTTAATGTAGATACTAATATGACAGATGAAATTACTAAACTTAATAATAATATATTAATGAATATTCATGAAGAAAATGTTAATGCAGGTCTTATAGGAGCAACTTTTGATATTACAACAGAAGTAGATGGACAAGGAGGAAGCATTACTGGACAAAATGATGAAGTTTATGAGACTGTAAATAAAGGTGGAACAAGTATAAAAGATATAATTGCAACACCAGAGTATGGTTATAGAGTAAGTTATATAGAAGTAAATGGAGAAGAAATAGAATTTACTGAAAATGAAGATCATACAGTAGAATTAAATAAATTTGTAAATGTATTAGAAAACAAACATATAATAGTAAGATTTGAAAGAATAGAAGGAAAAGTAATAGTACACCACTATATAGAAAATACAACAACAAAAGTACCATCAACACAAGAAGGACAAGTAGTAGAAGATGTAGTAATAATAAATTATGTAGGAGAAGAATATACCACAGAAGTAGCAGAAAATGTGGATAAAGCATATGAATATGTAAGCACAAGCGGAGAAACAACAGGAGGAATAACAGAAGAGACAAAAGAAGTAATCTATTATTATAAATTAAAAGAAGCAACAATAGATTCAAATATAACAAAAGAAACAGAAGTAAAAGAGATAGCAACATCTTCTCAAGAAGTACCATATGAAATAACATATACAGCAAGTATCACAGATTATAGAGGAAATGGAACAGTGACAATAGTAGACTACTTACCATATGAAATAGATGAAGAAAAATCAACATTAGATGGTGGAGTATATGATAAACAAAAGAAAACAATAATTTGGACAGAAAATATTGATGGAATAGATACATATACAAATGGACAAAAACAAATAAGCATTACAAAAAATATAACACTAGTATATAGCAATATAGATGCAAGTCAAAATAGCTTAAGTAATAGAGTAGAAGGAAAACTAGAATTAAAAACACCAGAGAAAACAGAAACAGTAGAAGATGAAATAGAAACACCAATAACAGTGCCAGGAAAAGTAATAGCAAAGTACTTAGAAGAAGGGTCAAATAAAGTATTAGCAGATGAGGAAAAAATAACAGGAAGAGTAGGAACTACATATGAGACTGTACAAAAAGAAATAGTAGGTTATGATTTTGTAAGAGCAGAAGGAAATACAACAGGAGAAATAACAGAAGAAACAATAGAAGTAATTTATTATTATGAACTTCAAAATGTAAATATAACAGAAAATACAATTGAAAAAGATGGAACAACAAGTATAGATGAAAGAACAGACAAAGTAAGTTATAACATAGTATATGAAGCAACAATAGAAACATATAGAGGAGAGGCAGAGCTATACTTAGAAGATACACTTCCATATAAGATAGACGTAGATGAATCTAACTTAGATGGAGGAACATATGATGAAGAT
>CALWZY010000095.1 GCA_944386155.1 uncultured Clostridia bacterium
TATCCAAATTTATTTCCGTCTACATCTTTGCTTGGGTGTAATATAGAAATTCCAAATGTAGTTTTAGAATCTTTTGCTGTTTCTAATGCTGCAAAAGCAATATTAGAAAAACTTGGTAACATTAATGCAACCACACATACTGTTACTATTAATCTTTTTAACATCCTTTTTAACTTCACAAAAATTCCTCCCTTATTCATTTAATATTTTCTATATAATCGTTATTTCCGTAGCGTTTTCAATTCTTAAGCATTTCAGTTTCTATTATATTACATTTTTGTTACAATTGCAAGACTTTTGTTAGAATATTATGTAAATTAAGCTTTTTTATTATTTACCCCATTTTTATATATTTTTCTTGAAATAATTTAATAGCACACTAAAAAAGAGGACTAATTTCCTTTATCAGTCCTCTTCATTTTCATTTTTTATTTTCTCTATTTTCTATGTCTATATTTATTATTGTCTACTAAAATTGCTGCTTCTTGTGGTTTATACACATATTTATATATTATAAATCCTCCTGCTGTTAATATTGTTATTATTGTTATTGTTAATATTATATATAATTGTGTGCCTCCTGTCTTTATTGATAGAATTACGATTGCATCATCTATATCATCTTCTCCATCTTTCTTATTGTCTGGGGTTGAATCTATGTCTGGTGCATTATACTCATTCTCATCATCACTTATTTCTGCTGTATTTATCTTTTGTCCCAAGTTATTACTTGAATTCTTCCATCTTAGTACTAATTTTACTTCTGCACTTTCTCCTGGTTTTAATAATTTATCCTTTAGATAATCTGTTGTTATCTTTCCATCTTCTCCTGTCTTCCAGTTGTACTCTTCATTATCTTCTTCATAAAACTCTAACCCATCTGGTATATAATCTGTTATCTCTGTCGCGTATCCTTCTATTTCTCCTTCATTTGTTATCTTTATTGTATATGTATATCTTACTTTCGTCGTCTTTAACTTATTTCTATGTATTTCTACTTTTACTATCGGCTCTGGGTTTTCTGTTCCATCATATCCTGTTTCTGTTACTTTCTTTTCTCCATCTTCTGTTACTTCTACTTCACTTACGTATTTTAATAATGATAAATCGAAATATTTAAGTTCAATATATTCTTTATCTATATCATCCTCTTCTTCATTATTATTATCAGGAGTAGAATCTTTATCATCTATAGGATCTCCATTTTCATCTTCATCATTACTTATTTCTGCTGTATTTATTATTACTCTATTTGCTCCATCTACTGCTGTCTCTGTTACTTCAAATTCTACTTGTAAATCTCTAAAGTCTGGATTCGTATCTGTTAACCCTACCTCTTTATCATATGCTTTTATTGCACTTTCTCCTCTTTTGATTGCCTTTTCATATGAATAATAATCTGTGGCTATTATTTCCGCTTCTTCTACTTTCTCTACTTCTACATATTCTTTTTCATCAAATTTTACTATTGTTAAATTTGTTTTATCTTCATCTTCTTTTACTTTTCTATACATCTTCCATTCATATTTCTTATTTACTTCACTTTCTGGTAAAAATGTTATTCCATCTGGAAGATCATCTTTGACGATACTTGGGAATCCTGCTATGTCTCCTTCATTATATATTCTTATTGTATATGTTACTTTATTTCCATGAGCTACTACATATGGTTCTGTTGTATGCGTATATTCTATTTCACCATTATTTATTGTAAGCTCTGGTTTTCTATCTGTTACTACTTTTTCATCAACTTCTGTTATAAATTTTTGAAGGGCTAAATCAAATGCTCTATGAGTATTAGTTACTTTAAATCCACTTGATTTATCTCCTGAAATTGTTACTTCATATCCTTCTGGTACTGGCAATTCCTCTATAGTATAAACTATCTCTTTTCCATTACTATTTTTATCTAAATCTGTAAATTCTGCCTTCCAACTATTTTCGTTACTTAATTCTACGGTCTTTCCCGTATCTTCTCCATCAGCTAATAATTTTATTGTTACTTTATCTGGTCTTATTCCATCTCTATTATCAAAATCGTCCCATACCTTTTCTACCGGTATATTTATTTTTTCTGGTGTATATGAATTTGTTATAGTAAAGCCACTTGTCTTATCTCCTGAAATCGTTACATTATATCCTTCTGGTACTGGCAATTCTTCTATAGTATAGACTATTTCTTTTCCATTATTATTTCTATCTAAATCTATAAACTCTGCCTTCCAATTATTTTCGTTACTTAATTCTACGGTCTTTCCTGTATCTTCTCCATCTGCTAATAATTTTATTGTTACTTTATCTGGTCTTATTCCATCTCTATTATCAAAATCGTCCCATACCTTTTCTACTGGAATATTTATTTTACCTGGTGTATATGAATTTGTTACAGTAAAACCACTTGTCTTATCTCCTGAAATTGTTACATCATATCCTTCTGGTACTGGAATCTCTTCTATAGTATATACTATCTCTTTTCCATTATTATTTTTATCTAAATCTGTAAACTCTGCCTTCCAATTATTTTCATCATTTAATTCTACTGTCTTTCCTGTATCTTCTCCATCTGCTAATAATTTTATTGTTACTTTATCTGGTCTTATTCCATCTTGATTATTATTATCATTCCATATCTTTTCTACTGGAATTTTTATCTTTCCAGGAGTATATGTATTCGTTATTATGAAACCATCTTCCTTATTTCCAGCTATATTTGCATTATATTCACTTGGTACTGGATTTTCTTCTACTGTATAAACTATCTCTTTTCCATTACTATTTTTATCTAAATCTATAAACTCTGCTTTCCATCCATTTTGTTCACTTAATTCTACTGTCTTTCCTGTGTCTTTTCCATCTGCTAATAATTTTACTGTTATTTTATCTGGTCTTATTCCATCTTGATTTGAATTATCATCCCATAACTTTTGTACTGGAATTTTTATTTTTTCTGGTGTATGTGTATTTGTTACAGTAAAGCCACTTGTTTTATCTCCTGAAATTGTTACCTCATATCCTTCTGGTACTGGATTTTCTTCTATTGTATAAACTATTTCTTTTCCATTATTATTTTCATCTAGGTCTGTAAATTCTGCTCTCCAACTATTTTGATTACTTAATTCTACTGTCTTTCCTGTATCTTTTCCATCTGCTAATAATTTTACTGTTATTTTATCTGGTCTTATTCCATCTTGGTTATTGTTATCATTCCATATCTTTTCTACTGGTATATTTATTTTACCTGGAGTATATGTATTTGTAATATCATAATTATTAATTTCTTTTTGGTAATTTTCTACAACTTCTTCATCAATCGTATAATTTATTCTTATACCATCTTTATATTCATCAAGATTTGTAAAACTATATGTCCAATCTGGTCCAGTAACTGTTTTTGAATCTATCTTTTCTCCATTAGCATATAAATTTACAATTATACTATTTGGTCTTATTCCGTCCTGATTATTATTATCATTCCATGTTTTTGTACCATTAATATTTATCTTTGTTGGTGTGTAAGTATTTGTTATTATAAAACCACCATTTCCATCTGGTTCAATATCAATCTCATATTTTTCAAGTCCATTTGAACTTGATTCTGAAATAGTATAAATAATTGTATTTCCATTTTCCTTTACTGGTAAATTATCAAAAGAAGCTTGCCAATTATTTTGTGCATTTAAAGTTACTGTCTTTCCAGTATCCTCTCCATTTGC
>CALWZY010000096.1 GCA_944386155.1 uncultured Clostridia bacterium
AAAATAAATATTATAATAAAATAAAAATAAATGATGAAAAAAATGAAAAAGATAAAGAAGATTTAAAACATATTTTCAAAAGATTTTATAAAGGAAAAAATTCTTCAGAAAGTAGTATTGGAATTGGACTTGCTTTAGCTAAAACTATAATTGAAAAAGATAATGGACAAATTGTTTGTACATCTGAAGTAAATAAGGGAACAAAATTTGAAATTAGATATATGAAAAACATGTAAAAGATGGACTTTTTTATAAAATCCATCTTTTTTAAAATTTTTTAAATTTAGTCACTAAATAGTCACTTTACATTAGTATAATCTAAATATCAGAAAGGAGAAAAATTTATGGAGATATTAAGAGTTGAAAATTTAAGAAAAACTTATGGAAAAGGAGAGAATGTTGTTCATGCAGTTGATGATGTATCTTTTTCAGTAGAAAAAGGAGAATTTATAGCAATTGTTGGTGCTAGTGGATCTGGTAAATCAACACTTCTTCATCTTTTAGGAGGAGTTGACAGACCAACATCAGGAAAAGTTTATATTGATGGTAAAGATATATATAGCTTAAGTGATGATAATTTAGCGATATTTAGAAGAAGACAAGTAGGATTAATATATCAATTTTATAATTTAATCCCAATATTAAATGTAGAAGAAAATATAACTCTTCCATGTGAATTAGATGGAAAAGAAATAGATAAACAAAGATTAGAAGAGGTTTTGAAAACTTTAAATTTAACAAACAGAAGAAAAAACTTACCAAATGAATTATCAGGAGGTCAGCAACAAAGAGTCTCAATAGGAAGAGCTGTTATAAACAATCCAGCAATAATGCTAGCTGATGAGCCAACTGGAAACTTAGATAGTAAAGCATCAGAAGAAATAATTTCATTATTAAGACTTTCTAATAAAAAATATAACCAAACAGTAATTATAATAACTCATGACGAAAAGATTGCTTTAGAAGCAGATAGAGTTATTACAATTGGTGATGGAAAAATTATAAAAGATGAAAGGAATTAAAAATGAAAATATTAAATAAGTTAACAATAAATAATTTGAAATTAAATAAAAAGCGTACTATTGTTACTATAATAGGAATTATTTTATCTACTGCACTTATATGTGCTGTAGCTGGTGTGTTTTCAAGTTTTAGGCAGACTTTAATAGATGCCGCAAAAGTAGATCCTGGAGATTTTCATGTAACTTTTGAAGGAGTTCCTGAAGATGAAGTTAAATATATAGTAAACAATAGAGAAGTAGATACGTTTTTCTATACACAGCCTGTTGGTTATTCTAAACTTGAAGGAAGTGCTAATGAATATAAACCATATTTGTATTTAATGGAATATGATAAAACAGCTTTAACTAGTTATGGAATAAAACTTGTAGAAGGAAGACTTCCTGAAAATTCAAATGAACTTATAATATCATCATCTATAGATACTAATGCGAATGTAGAATATAAAATAGGTGATAAGCTTACATTAGATATAGGTAAAAGAATGTCTGATGGAGAGGAACTTAATAAATCAAATCCATATACACAAGAGATATTTAATGAAGAAACAGGAGCATATGAAACATATGACGGAGATGAAACATTAGAACATATAGAAACTAGAGAATTTACAATAGTAGGAATAATGGAAAGACCAAATTATACAGTAGAACCATATGATTCACCTGGATATACAGTAATTACTGTTATGGATGATATGAGAGATACTGTGAATATTTCAGTAAAGATGAAAGATGTAAGAAATACATACGAATTTATAAAAGATATCTTAGATATAGATAATATAGATGATATGTATAATTATGATGCAAAATATGAAGTTATTACGAACTATGATATTTTAGCTATGTCAGGTGTTACAAGAAGTGGTGATACTGGAAATGTAATTTTTACATTAATTGCTATAGTAATTGGAATAATAATAGTAGCAAGTGTATTTGTTATAAGAAATAGTTTTGCAATATCAGTATCAGAGAGAATGAAACAAATTGGAATGATAGTAAGTGTAGGTGCTACTAAAAAACAAATAAAAAAATCAGTATTATTTGAAGGTGTAATAGTTGGTTTAATAGGAATTCCTATAGGAATACTATGTGGTATTTTAGCTACATTTATTTTAGTTAAGTTTTCTCAAGCAATGATTGGTGATATGATGAATGGAATGACATTTTCTTTTGCAATGCCAATATCTGCAGTAATTTTAAGTATAATTTTAGCAATAGTTACAATTTACTTATCTACAAGATCATCTGCTAGAAAAGCTTCAAAAGTATCTCCAATAGAGGCTATAAGAAGTAATAATGAAATAAAAATTAAAGCAAAAAAAGTGAAATCTCCTAAGATTATTAAAAAGATTTTTGGAATAGGAGGAGATATAGCTTATAAGAATTTAAAAAGAAATAGAAGCAAATATAGAACTACAGTAATTTCTTTAGTTGTAAGTATTACAATATTTATTTCACTTTCAACATTTATGAATTATGTATTTGATTTATCTGGACTATATTATACAGATATTAATTATGATGTTGAAATGTATATATCTAATGCAGAGGGTAATGAAGAAGAAGGTTATAATGAAAAAATAGAAGCAGTTAAAAATTTAGAAACAAATAAAGATTATACAATGCAAAGAGGTATATTCTGTTCAGGAGAAGAAAGTAATATTGATAACTTTTTAACAAAAGACGGAAAAGAATATTATGATGAGATATGGGGCGGAAGTCCTTCTATAAGATTAGTTTCTCTTGGAAAAGAACCATATAGAAAATATATAGATAAGTTAGGCTTGAGTTATGATGAAGTAAAAGATAAAGCAATATGTTTAGATATGGGAAAACAATCTTATAAGAAAAAGCAAATAGATGTAATAAATATTAATAAAGGAGATAATATTACAGGAAAAATATATGATGTAAATTATGAAAAAGAAATTAGTTTAGAAGTTGCAGAAGTAACAGAAGAAAAACCAATTGGTATAAATGAGTCAGATACACAAGTATTTATAGTAAGTGACGAATACTTAGATGCTAATTCAAGTAGTGAAGGAGAGGATTATGTTACTTTTTATATAGATGCAACAGATGCAGATGAACTTGAAAAAGAAGTAAATAATACAGAAGTTTTAAAAGGAGTCGAAGTATATAATATTCAAAAAGAAGTAGAACAAATGAAGAGAATGATAATATGGATTTCTGTATTTTTATATGGTTTCATAATAGTAATTACATTAATTGGAGTAACTAATATATTTAACACTATAACAACAAATATGAATTTACGTAGTAAAGAATTTGCGATGCTTAAATCAATTGGTATGACTAAAAAAGAGTTTAATAGAATGATTAATTTAGAAAGTATATTCTATGGAGTAAAATCACTTTTAATAGGAAATGTATTAGGAGTTGGACTTTCATACTTTATTTATAAAACAGTTGCAGATGCAATGGACTTTGGATTCCAGTTACCAATTAAGTCAATAATTATATCAATTGTATTTGTTATGATTGTTGTTTCAATTATTATGAGATATTCATTAAAGAAAATTAATAAACAAAATATAATTGAAACTATAAGAAAAGAAAATATTTAAA
>CALWZY010000097.1 GCA_944386155.1 uncultured Clostridia bacterium
TTTCAATTTCTCAAATAGATTATGAAAACATTAAAAAAGCTGGATTTAAAGAAGTAGAAATAGAAGAAATTATTCAATATGAATATTATAAAACAGAAGATGATCTTTTAGCACTTCTTTTAAAGACTCCTATATTAGATGACTTTTCTGAATTATCTAATAATAATATTCATAATGAAAAAATAGAAAAAGATTTATTTGAAAAATACGTTCAGTCACATACTACTGAAAAAGGAATTGAACTTAAAAGAGTATTATACGGAATTGTAGCTAAAAAATAATGTACTAGAAATAAGCTCTAGTACATTATTTTTATTTTATTTTCTTATCTTATTCTATTTTTTATTTCTTAAATCAAATTTATTTATCATCTCTTTAGTCGCAAAACCATCATGACCTGTTACTCTTTCTAAGAAAACAATACCATCTAAATGATCACACTCATGTTGAATATCTCTAGCTAAAAATCCTTGTACTGTTTTTTCGATATGTTCTCCTTTTTCATTATAATAATTTACTTCTATTTTTTTATATCTTTCTACTTTTCCTCTTATAGAAGGAACACTTAGACATCCTTCATATTCAATATTAGTCTTTTCAGAAGCAGGTTTCCATTTAGGATTTATCATTACTGTTACTGGAACATCTTCAGCATCTTCATAACTGCATTTTTCTTTATCTACTTTAATTACAACTATTCTTTTATCTATTCCTATCTGTGGTGCTGCTATTCCAAATCCTTCTGAAAAATCAAGAGTAGCTTTTAAATCCTCAATATCTTGAATAACTTCATAATTAATATTATTTACGTCTACTTTCTTGCATTTTGTAGATAATATTGGATCCCCAACTTCTCTTACTCTAAGAACTTTTCCTTCCATATAAAGCACCCCTTTTTTTATTTTGTTTCTTTTTCTATCCAGTCTAAAAATTCTTTTGAACCATCTTTTATATCTATCATTGCTATTTCTGGTACTTCATAATTATGTAATTCTTTTATTCTTTTTTCAACTTCTTTAAATAGACTTTTCTTTGTTTTCATTTGAACAAAATACTCTGGATGATTTTCTATCTTTCCATCCCACCAATACATACTTTGTATATTAATTGTGTGTGCACATACAACTAATCTTTCTTCAACTAATGCTTTTATAGTATTTTCAGCATTTTCTTTATCATCAAAAGCTGTTGTTATAATACAATAACTACTCTCTTCTTCCATTTTGCACCTCTATATCTTTATTCTCTCAAATATTTCTCTCTTTATTAATTTATATTTGTTTTTCTATATTACTTTTATTAATCTATTTATCAGTTAAATACTCAAGTTCCATCCCCCATACATTGTAATAAACATAATATGTATATGGTATCATCGAATCAATAACCCAGCCATCCCCAGTAGCTGGTCTACTCTCTTCTTTTTCTTCTCTTCTTACTGGAACTACAAAACTTAAGATAATTAATATTACTACTATAACTATAAAAATTATCAACTTTTTATTTTTCATATAATCTTCCAAAAAAAATATTTATTTTACATTATTATATATTTCTATACCTAATACTTCAATTATGATTCCTTCTTCATGTTTATTTTCTTCCATAATAGTTAAGCGATGAACATCAGATACTTTATATAATAATGCTTTATACTCTACTGTTCCTCCATCTCTTAAAACAAATGGCACTGGTACTAATAAAATTAATACTACAATTATTATAGATACTATTATAATTACTTTCTTTTTCATAAAAACTCCATTTATCTAATTATTTTCTTCTTCATCATTGTCTTCTTTTTTATTTTTTCCTTTAAAGAAACAAATCACAGACTCTATTATAAGTATAAGAGCATAAAATGCAAGCCATACTAAGAAACTAATAGTTTTAGATTCTATTGTTTGAATAGCACCATGTCCATCTACATTTCTAGTAAATAAAAAAATACTTACAAGTAAAAATATTAATAATTGTATTCCTTGAATTACTCTCCATTTTTTATTTCTCATAATCTCTTCCCCTTATTTTTTTATCTAATTCTAAATGTTTTTCTTGAACTCTTATATTATTATCATCTACATCTACTTCAAAGTAAACACCATCTGGCTTACCATCATTATTTATATTTTCAGTAAGTGATCCTAGCATATAATAATCTATCCCATCTTCTGTTATTTTTTTAGTCCAATGCAAATGTCCTATAAAAACTGCTAATACATTTTTATTCTTAATTAGTTCTTTTAACTTATCTCTATTTCTTAGCATTAAATTTTCACCGTCTTCAGTATATGCCCAAAAGTTATCCATCAAGTTTTTATCTTCTGGTATTCCAAAATGTGAAAATATTATAACTTTTTTATCTTTGTTTAACTCTAAATCTTTTTCTATCCATTCTAAATCTTCATCAGAAATATATTGTGTTCTATTTTTCTTATCTTCTTCGTTAATATCTGTTCCAATAAATAATAAATGATATCCTTCAATATCCACTGAATAAGTAGCAGAGTCATAACCTATTAAATCTAAAATTTCTCTATTACTTTTAACAAGCTTTAACTCATGATTTCCAAGCAATGTATAAAAAGGATTGTTTATTCTCTTTAATTTATTATAAATATATTCTATATTTCTCTTATCTTTTTCTAAATTACTTGATGCTTGTATCATATCTCCTAAACACACTGAAACATCTGGCTTTATTTCATTATTAATTTTATCAATCATCTTTTCTGTTAATCTATCTGCATATTCAACTAATTTTCTTTTTACTTCCCAGTTTGGAATCTCATCTATATAGTGAATATCTGAAAACACACATAACTTCATTATTATTTCTCCTGTTTTTTTATAGTATTTGAGTAATATTTATTTCCATCTTCATCTGTATATGTTGTCACTTTCGTATTTTTTGTATTATATGATACATATGTTGCCTTATTACCCTTCTCATCATAAACTGCCCCATATTCAACATCTACATCTGGCATATTTTCTATTACTTCTTTAGTACCTTTTAGCGCAATTACAGGCATGTAAATTATTAATACTGGTAAAGATATAAATCCAAATATAAAAGTAATAATTAATCTTAAAGCTAAACTTACACCTTTATATCCATTTTCTTTTATTATTTCATATTTGTGTTTATAAAATATAACTCCACATATTCCACATACAAATAAAAAGAAATATAACAAAATATCTCTAACATTAAAAGATGAAATAATAAGTATTAAGTCAAATATACCAAATATTAAGGACCAAGATGCTAGAAAATCTTTAAATGTCAAATTTATTACTAGATTATTTTTCTTGTTTATCTTATAACAACTTTTACACACAAAAATTATTACTATAATTGCTAATATTAACATTATAATTGACACTACTAAAACTATAGCTAAAGCTTGTGTAACACTAAAATTTTCTCTTAAATAATTAAATACTCCTAGATTATTTAGCCATTGTATAATTGCAGGTGCATTTTCTATATTATTAATTTTTTTCTTCCTCCATTTTTATTACTCTGC
>CALWZY010000098.1 GCA_944386155.1 uncultured Clostridia bacterium
AATAAACCTAAAATAATAAACATAAATTGATTTATTACTTTAGGTTTTATTTTTATCCTTATCTTATTTTAAAATTTAAATTTTTATTCTTTCACTCTAACTTTACATTTAGGGCATTTTTCTGCTTTACTTGATAATTTCTTACCACATTTTGCACAATAATATTCTGGTTTTTTATAATTTACAATCGCATCATAAATATTTGTCACTGTATATAATCCCATTCCAAAAGTTACAACCACTAAGATTATAAGTATAAATTCCATTTTCTATTCCTCCTCTTGACCTTTTTTATATGCATTTCTTGAAACAAATCCTAGAACTCCTGATCCGATAGTAATCCCTATTAAAAGCTCTAATGGTATCATAGAATAGTCGCTTTTCCAAACGCTTTCTTTGTACTCATCATAGCTTCCAAAACCTCCGTATATACTTTTAATACTAGGGCCCATTTCTTCATATTCTTCCCACTCTTTTTCTGTTATTGAAGCTCCTTCATATGTTTCTAAATAAAATGAAAAATATATTGTTCCTATTAATAATACTAAAAAAATAGTAAGTGGAATTGTAACCTTAGATATTGCTTTCATTAATGGTCTTTTTACTTCTTTTTTTATTGGCTCTATTATCTCTATTTCTTTATTTTTATCTTTCATTTTCTCCTCCAGTTTAAATAACTATTATTAATTATTAATATCAAATATCAAATATTTTTAAATTAAATAAGCTTAAGATCAGAAAGTCTTTTTAATGTATTTACAAACATAGCATGTGACCATGTAAGTCCAATAACCCACATAGGTTTCATAGTTTCATTATTAATTTGTTCTCCTAAAAATCCATGCCCTGAAGCACTTTTAACAACAAAATCAAAACATTCAACAGCTTTTTTATTTTCACCAGCATCTAAATAATAATTAGCCATCCATAAATTTGCAATAGGCCAAGGATTATAGCCATTCATATAATTATCGTTTTCATATCTTACATAACCGCCTGTATATGTACGTAAAGTCATATTCATTTTCTCTATTGTATTTAAAACTTTCTTTTCTTTTGGAGTAAATACTTTAAATGTAGTAATTGCTCCTAATATACTTATATCTAATCTTTCTTCTTCTAAATTTCTTGTATAAGTTTTCATGTTTTCATTATAAAATTTTTTAGATATAAATTCTTTTAATTCTCTTACTCTTTTATTTAACATCTCTGTTTCTTTTGCAATTTGTTCTAATTTTAATCTATTAGAAGTAAACAATTCTTTAACAATACTGTTTATTTCAATCATTGCAGAATATGCACCAAATATTGCTGACATTGAATAAAGTGAAATTCCTTCATGCTCTTCCCATAAATCATAACTTACATGCATTTTATTTTTCTCATTTAAGACATCATCTACATATTTTTCTAAAAATTTTATGGCATTTTCACACATCTTTAAAGTATCTTTTAAAAATTTCTTATCTTTTGTAACTAAATAATGTCTATATACTCCAAATACAACACTTGCTGTTTCATCAACTTGATATCCCCAACAAGGCGCAAGTCTTCCATCTGTAAAAAATCTTTGTTCCCACATTCCATTTCTGCTTTGTGTCATCTTACAGAATTTCTTATAAAACTTATCATTTGCATCTTGCATATTTAATATATCTAAAGCTTCTGAAATATATACTGCATCTCTAAGCCAACAATAAGAATATCTGCCACATTTAGATCTAGTTTCATCTACCTCTATTCCAGCTGAGATTCCACCAGTTTCACAATTTACTAATAAAGGCATATACAATATAGTCCTATCATAAATTTTGTTTATCGCCTCATTTTTTTCGTTTTCCTCTATATTTATTTTTTTATGTTCCTTTAAATATTTTTTCCAATATTTTTTTGTATCTTCTAATTCTTTATCAACGCTTATTTTTCTAATTCTTTCTATCTCATTATCTAAATCATTTAATAAACATTTTGCTCCATTATCATTTATATAAACATATATTGATAATTCTTTTTCTTCTCCTGGACGCAAAATATTTACATCATATGAAATAGCAGATTCTCTAGACATTCCTATATAATCTTTTCCACCTATTACTCCGCTTCTAAAATTACTACTTACATCATTTACTTGAGATGAATATAATTTTTCTTTTGAAAAAGTACATACTGTAAAGTCATGATTATATTGAAGAAGCGCATCATTTTTTACATAACCACATGTATCATTATTTATATTAGAAAAAACTTTTGATGATACTAAAAATTTTATATCTAAATCAATATTATTATTGTTAATAAATCTATATTTTCTAACTAAAATATTTTCTTTTACCATTACAAAATCTATTTGTTTTATTTCAAGTCCAAAATAAGTATTAAATATATCTGTTACCAATATATTTGTACCATCTAAATAATATTGTTCATATTCATTATTTACATCATCATGTAAATATATTAATGCAGAATCATTTATCTTTACTCCTGTTACAAAAGATTCAAAAAACTGTTTGTAATCAGGAGAAGTATGAAATAATCTTAAAAGCTCTCCTTTTTTTGAAAAACTAACTGTCATCTTTCCATTTCCGATTATTGCATCATTATAATATTTCTGTTCCATAAATATTTACCTATTCCTTTTCTAGAATTTTCTTTATCATTTGTTTTAAATCTTCAACCTTATCTGTAAGTTCATTTACTTCCTTCGCAGATTCTTCTTTACTATATTTATTTACTCTAGATGATCTTGTTGCATTTTGTACTTCATCTCTTAGAGTATCTATCTGATTTAATATATCAAGTCTTAATTGTTTATTTTCTAATTTTTGACTTGAATGAACTACATCTGTAAGTTCTGGCACATCTTCTATATTATATTTTTCACCAAACTTCGGAATTGTAACTGGAATACTTACATTTTCTATTATTTTTTCTTTAAGTTCTGCTTGACTATCTGGTTCTCCATGAACTAAAAAGATATGTTTTGGTTTTTGAATAAATGAATATACAAAGTTTAAAAGCCATTCTTGATCAGCATGTCCTGAATATCCTTCTATGTATTCTACTCTTGCATTTACAGAAATCTCTTCTCCAAATATTTTAACTTTTTCTGCACCGTCTACTATAGTTCTTCCTAAAGTTCCAGGAGCTTGATATCCAACAAATAAAATTGTATTATTTGGATTCCATAGATTATGTTTTAAATGATGTTTTATTCTTCCAACTTCACACATTCCACTTGCAGAAATTATAATTGATGGATCATTATTTTCATTTAATGCTTTAGATTCATCTGCAGTAGGAGTAAACTTAAGTCCTGG
>CALWZY010000099.1 GCA_944386155.1 uncultured Clostridia bacterium
TCTTTATCTATATTTTTATCTTAAGTTTAATTTTTAGTTTATTTTTTAGTTTGTTTTTTTATTCTTTTGTATCTATTAATTTTATCTTTATTTCATATAATAATTATTAGTTACTACAAATATGTTTTCTCGTTATTTCTAATAAATTAAGCTTTGTAAATCCTTCTATCTGAACTTTTGATCTATCCTTTTTTATTTCTTCTTCTAAAATTTTTATCGTATTTTCTTTATTTTTATCATTATGCATATCTATATAATCTATAATTATAATTCCACCAATATCTCTTAATTTAAGTTGTTTAGCAATTTCAATACTAGCTTCTTTATTAACTGTAAAAACTGTATCTTCTAATTTTTCTTTTCCTATATATTTTCCCGAATTTACATCTATTGCAGTTAGAGCTTCAGTTTTATCAATAGTAATAAATCCACCACACTTAAGCCAAACTTTTCTGTTTTCTGCATCTTCTTTTTGTTTTTGAAGATTATACAGACTTGTGAAATCTTCTTTTTCATTATAAATAACTTCTATATTTTCTACATCTAAATCTTTTAAAATCTCTAATACATTATCATATACTGATTTAGTATTCACATATATTCTCTTTAAATCAAAATCTACTAAATCAAGTAATAACTTATTTAATAAGTCATTTGTTTTATGAACAAGTATAGGAAGTTTATCTCCTGAAAACTTTGTGTTTACTATACTATCCCACTTTTCAGAAAGTTTATCAAAATCTTTTTTTAATTCTTTTTCACTTTTTCCTATCGCAGAAGTTCTGACAATAGCACCAGAACCTTCAGGGACAAAACTTTCTACTATATCATATAATCTTTTTCTTTCTTTTTCATCTTCTATTTTTTGTGATAATGTTATAAATGTAGAATTTGGCATATAAACTAGATATCTTCCAGCTAAATTTATGTGAGTAGAAGCTCTTGAACCTTTTTTGCAAGTAGCATCTCTTTTAATCTCAACTAAAAGAGGCATTCCTATCTTGACATATTTTTTTATATCAAAATCTTCTATATTATTTAAAGGATTATCTATTTTAGAATCATTTTTTGGTAAAATATCTTTTAAATGAATAAACGCATTCTTATTTTCACCTACATTTACAAAAGCTGCTTGAAGCCCAGGAATAACATTTTGTACTTTTCCTATATAAATGTTACCTTCTAGTCTTTTTTTATAATTAGAATCCTCATATTTTTCAATTAAAATTCCATCTTCGAGTAAAAAAATATTTTCTACATCATCTTTAACATTTACAATTAATTCTTTCATAGTATCCATCCTAATTAAATTTATTCATTGCACAATCTATACCATTTTTTAATATTTCAAAAACAGCATCTTTAGCCTTTGTAGTTGATTTATCTAATAATTCTCTTGTATTTTTATCTATATATCCTATAACAAAACTTACTAAATCATCATTTGGAATATTATTAGATCCTATCCCAACTCTTACCCTTGGAAAATCTTCAGAATTTAGTCTACTACATATAGACTTCATACCATTATGAGTTCCAGGACCTCCTGATTTTCTTATTTTTATCTTTCCTTCTTCAATATCTAAATCATCATATATTACAATTATATTTTCTAAAGGGATTTTATAAAAATTCACAAACTGTACTACACTATCACCACTTAAATTCATAAAAGTTTGTGGTTTTAACAAAATTATTTTTTCTCCACCCATTACAGTTTGAGCATATAAGCCGTTAAATTTCTTTTTTTCTATTTTTATATTTAACTCATCAGCAATCTTATTTACTGTATCAAATCCCATATTATGCCTTGTATTTTTATAATCTTCTTCTGGATTTCCAAGACCTACAATTAAGTACATAACAATTATTCTCCTTTTCCTTAGTATACTCCATTTTACAACATTTTTTAAGATTTAACAAGTATTTACATAAGCTGGTAAAAAAATTATTGCTCATTTAAACCTATAATGATATAATCTAATCGGTGAATATATATGGAAATTAAAAATTCTAAGAAATGTACTAAAAATAGTACTAAAAATAGTGAAATTAAAGCAAATACAAATAACACAAATAACACAAGTAAAAATAAGAAAACTAATAAGGAAAGTAAAAAATGTAAAAATTCTACTAAATTAAATAACAGTAAAAATAAACTTTCATTAAATGATTTAACAATTAAAAAAACTGTTGAAGAATCAAAAATAGATTCTAATAAACCTTTAGTATCTGTAATAGTTACTATATGTAATACTGCTCACTTGCTTCACTCTTGTATTGAATCTATTGTTGAACAAACTTATACTAACTTAGAAATAATCCTAATAGATAGTTATTCTATAGATGGTTCATTTAAAGTTTGTGAAAAATTTGCAAGCAAAGATAGTCGTATTAAGTTTACTTGTGATGTTTTTAAGTCAGAATCAGATATGAGAAATTATGGACTATCTCAAGCTACAGGGGATTATATAACTTTTGTATCAGGATCTGATTTTATTAGTCTTAATTATATAGAATATCAACTAGAGATAATTCAAAAATATAATGCTGATATCTCAGAATGCGAATTTATAAAAGTTCCTGAAATAGTATCTGCAGAAAATTCTTTTGAACCACCAAAACAAAATGTAGAAAGAATTACAGAATTTTTACCTTGGCAAGCGATTGAAAATTTGCACTCTATTTCTCATAATACTTGTGTACGAACTGTAGTGTTATGGAACAAATTATATAAAAAATATATATTTGATGACATTCGTTTTCCAGAAGACAAAAGGTTTGAAGATGAATTTACAACATATAAACTATTTAGAAAAGCTAAAAAGATAGTTTGCTCTAATCAAATATTATATGCATATGTTCAAATTGGTACTTTTAAAAATAGATCATATTATGATGAACATAGATTA
The DNA here is from genome assembly GCA_944386155.1 of uncultured Clostridia bacterium. Lineage (GTDB taxonomy): Bacteria > Bacillota > Clostridia > TANB77 > CAG-508 > UMGS1994. Next base: position 2,913 of record CALWZY010000099.1, read on the forward strand.
GATATTTTAGAAGCTTACGAGAATTATATGAAGTTTTTCAAGGAAATGAAAAGTCCTTATATGCTAGAAAGAGCTGGAAGAAGATATTTAAGAATAATGCTCATAATAAGAAAAGAAATGTCTGCCTTTGATAAACATCTCCCTGATAAAAGAGATACAATAAAAAGATTAGATGCAAGATTTAAGACTATATATAATTATTTAAATGTTCTATGTGATAAATATCCTTATTTAGCAGATACCAAACCTTGGCATCAAATTTATTATAATAAATACAATACTTATATAAAATTAATTCAAGAATTTAATAAGGAAAATTTAAAATATGAACATAATAGAAGAAGACAAAGTTTATAATAAATACAAAATAGTTTATATAAATATAAA
>CALWZY010000100.1 GCA_944386155.1 uncultured Clostridia bacterium
ACCTTACTTACAGGATATTTAGGATCAGGAAAAACTACTTTAATAAATCATATTTTAAATAACCAACAAGGTTATAAAGTAGCAGTTATAGTAAATGATATTGGAGAAGTAAATATTGATGCTAGCTTAATTGGAAAAGGCGGTATAGTAAAAGAAAAAGATGATAGTTTAGTACCACTTCAAAATGGATGTATATGTTGTACTTTAAAAGTAGACTTAATGCAACAAATAGTAGATCTTATTAAAACTAGAAACTTTGATTATATTTTAATTGAAGCAAGTGGTATATGTGAGCCTATTCCAATAGCTCAAACTATAACAGCACTTGGGGAGTCAACTTTAGAATATGGCCTTCCAAAGTTATGTGAATTAGACAATATTGTAACAGTAGTAGATGCTTTAAGAATTGCATCTGAATTTGGTGCAGGAGAAGCTTTAGAAAAAGAAAATATAAATGATGAAGAAGATATTGCAAATTTATTAATTCAACAAATTGAGTTTTGCACAACAATAGTTTTAAATAAAATTGATGAAGTATCTGAAGATGAACTAAATAAAGTAAGAGCTATTATTAAGAAATTACAACCAAAAGCAAAAATAATTGAAACAAATTATAGTAAAGTAGATATAAGTGAATTATTAAATACTAAGAGATTTAATTTTGAAGAAGCTTGCACTACTGCAGGATGGCTTGAAGAAATTAATGCAGATTTAGAAGAAGATGAGGAAGAACATGAAGAAGAACATGATCATGACCACGAAAGTGAAAAAGAGCATGAACATAACCATTCTCATCACCATCACCATCATCATGATTCAGAAACTGAAGAATATGGAATAAGCTCATTTGTATATATTTCAAGAAAACCAGTAAACAAAGAAAAATTTGATAAATTCGCTTGTAATATGCCAAAATCAATTATAAGAGCAAAAGGAATACTTTGGTTTTCAGATGAAAATGATATGTCATATATATTTGAACAAGCTGGAAAACAAGTACAAGCTTATGAAGGAGGCGCATGGATAGCTACTCTTCCAAAAGATCAGCAAGAAGAAATATTAAAATTAAACCCAGATGTAGAAAAAGAATGGGATTATAAAGTAGGAGATAGAATTATTAAACTTGTTTTCATAGGAAAAGATATGGATAAACAAGCTATAATAGATACAATTGATTCTACTTTAGATGAATATGTTAAATAAGAAATTAAAATATGTTAAAATAAAGATTGCTATATAAGTTTTTAGTTTAAAGCTTTATAGCAATTTTTTCTTGATATAAATAGTAAATGATGATATTATATATAAGGTAAAAAATCGAATTATATCTAAAAAGTTTATTTTAAAGCGGCTGATAAATTATTTAGATAAGTTTGATATTATTAAAATTAATTTAAAATTAATTATATTTTATATAAATTTTATAAAATATGAGAAGGAGGGAAAATGTTAGAACTTAAAAATATATGTTTTACAAGAGATAATAGAAAAATCTTAGATAACATAAATTTAAAATTAGATGATGATAAGTTTATATCAATTACTGGTCCAAATGGTTCAGGTAAATCTACTTTAGCAAAAATAATAATGGGAATTGAAAAGCCAGATTCTGGACAAGTTATTTTTGAAGGCCAAGATATAACAAATATGAAGATTAATGAAAGAGCAAAACTTGGTATTGGATTTGCATTTCAATCACCAGTAAAATTTAAAGGAATTACTGTATTTGATATTATAAAACTTTCTGCAGGAAGAGAGATGACAAAAGCTGAAGCTTGTGAAGTATTATCAAGTGTAGGACTATGTGCTAGAGAATATGTAGATAGAGAAGTAGATAGCTCTTTATCAGGAGGAGAACTTAAGAGAATAGAAATAGCATCAGTAGTATCTAGAAATTCTAAATTTACTATATTTGACGAGCCAGAAGCGGGAATTGATTTATGGAGTTTTAATAATTTAATAAAAGTATTTGAAAGAACAAGAAATAATTCTAAAGGAACGATTTTGATTATTTCTCATCAAGAGAGAATATTAAATATTTCTGATGATATAATTTTATTAAGTGGTGGAAAAGTAGAAGATTATGGACCTAAAGAAGAATTATTTAATAAAGTAGTAAAAGAATCTGCTTGTTATAAATTACAAGGAGGTGATAATTAATGGAAAGTGTAGACAAAAACTTATTAGAGACAATTTCAGGAGAATCAGAATACAAAGGTGCATACAATATTAGAAAAAACGGTAAAGGAATAGAAAGAAAAGTTACTGAAAACACTAATATTGTTACAAAAGAAGGCGTTCAAGGAATTGATATCTATGTAAAAGAAAATGCAAATTATGAGATTGTACATATTCCAGTAATTATTACTGAAAGTGGTATAAAAGATGTCGTATATAATGATTTTCATATCGGTAAAAATGCAAATGTTATAATTATTGCAGGATGTGGAATACATAATGATCATCATAAAGATTCTCAGCATGATGGTATTCATAGATTTTATCTAGAAGAAGGAGCTAGAGTAAGATATATTGAAAAGCATTATGGAGAAGGAGCTGGAGATGGAAAGAAAATATTAAATCCAGTGACAGAAGTATATTTAAAAGATGGTGCAAGTTTAGAGATGGAATCTTCTCAAATTAAAGGTGTAGATTCTACAATAAGAGAAACAAAAGGTGAGATAGGAAATAATGCTTCATTTGTAGTTACTGAAAAACTTATGACTCATGGAAATCAAATGGCTAAAACTACATTTGATGTAAATTTAAATGGAGATGATTCAAAAGCTCAAGTTACATCTCGTTCTGTTGCAACAGAAAATTCTACTCAAATATTTGAATCTAAAATTTATGGAAATGCTAAATGTTTTTCACATGTTGAATGTGATGCTATTATTAAAGATAATGCTAAAGTAACTTCTATTCCAGAAATTACAGCAAATAATATTGATGCAAACCTTATTCATGAAGCTGCTATAGGAAAGATCGCAGGAGATCAATTAATCAAATTAATGACACTTGGACTTTCTGAGGAGGAAGCTGAAAAACAGATTATTAATGGTTTCTTGAAGTAATTTAATAAAAATATTACAAAAATTTAATATTATTGTAAAAGTACTTGTAATCCTTTGATTATAAGTACTTTTTTGGTTATTATAGAAATAATTGTATAAAATAATCTTAAGTATGATAAACATTATAAAAAATTAGTGATATAATTT
>CALWZY010000101.1 GCA_944386155.1 uncultured Clostridia bacterium
TTTTTATTTTATTAGTTATTTTATTTTTATTTATTACTATTTTCTTCTTGCTTAATTTTTTCAAGTCCTCTTGCTAATTGATCAGGACAAGAAGTTGGCTTTTTACCACATGGAATTCCTTTTAATAAATTAATTACTTCATCTATTTTCTTTCCTATAACTAATCTACTTACTCCTAAAGTGTTTCCTGGACATCCTCCAACAATTTCAGCATTTTTTATTATATCATCTTCTATTTCTACAATCATTTCCATTGAACACACACCTGTTGGTCTAAATTTATATACCATATTAATCCCTCATTTCTTTTAATAATTCTTCAATATATTTTTTATTAAAAACATATTTCTTATTACAAAACTGGCATACTGTCTCAATTTTATCATCTTCTTTAATAATATTTTCTAGTTCTCTTTTTCCTAAAGAAATAAGCCCTTTTTCAAATTTTTCTTTACTACAATCACATTCATATTGTGGTTCAATATTATTTTCAACTATAACTAAATTGTTATCTCCTGTTACTTTTTTAGCTATATCTTCTAAACTTAAATTTTCTGAAAGCATACTGCTTATTGAGCCAGCTTTATTTATATTTTCTTCTAATTTTGTAATTATGTCTTCTGTGGCATCTGGCATTAAGTTTAATCTATATCCTCCACTAGATTTAGTACCGTCTTTATTTACTAAAACACCTAAAGCTATTGCTGTTGGTTTTTGCTCTGAATCAGCAAAATATTTTGTAAAATCTTCTGCTATTTCTCCACTTACTATTGGAGTTATTCCTATATAAGGATCTTTTAGACCTATATCTTTTATTATATTTATATAACCGTTTCTTCCAACAGCTCCTCCAACATCAATTTTTCCTAGATTATTTAATGGAAGTTCTACAAGTGGATTTTGCATATAGCCTTTAACTTTTGCGTTATTATTAGATACTACTACAATCTTTCCTACTGGTCCTTTTCCATCTATTTGAATTGTTATATTATCTTCTTTGTTTTTAAGTTCAGAACCCATTATCGATGCCATTGTAAGTACTCTTCCAAGGACTGCAGTTGTAGTTGGAGTTAAGTCATGTATTTTTCTTGCTTCTTCTACTAGATTTGTTGTTTTTGCACATATTATACTTACCTTTCCATCATATGCTAATACTTTAATTATCTTATCATTTTCTTTCATATTACACCTCTTATTTTCTAGATTTATATTATAACACGTTTTTATTTTTTTGCATATTTATTTTGTTGTATATTCTAGGTCTTAATGTTATAATTTTTTTATACTAATGAAAAGGAGTTTGTCATGGCAAATAAAAACTATTATGAAATATTAGAAGTAAATGAAAAAGCCTCTATTGAAGTTATAGACAAAGCTTATCGAGTTCTTGCAAAAAAATATCATCCTGATGTATATGAAGGAGACAAAAAAGAAGCTGAATCTATGATGCAAAAATTAAATGAGGCTTATGATGTTTTGTCTGATGAGAATAAAAGATCAAATTATGATGCTATTTTACAAAGAAAAAAACAAATTGAACTAGAAAAAAGCATGTATGAAAAAAATAAAAATTCATCAAAAGATACAAATATTAATACTAATACATATAGTAGTACTAATAATTTTCAAAACGAAAATGATAGTCCAATAAATAATCCTGCAAAATATAATAAAGATAAATTTGTTGTAGATACAACATATATGGATGAAAAACAAAAAAAGAAGATCAAGAAGAAATTACAAGAAAGATATGTAGAAGCTTATGATAATTATTTACGTTCTAGAGGTTACAAATTAAAATATAAATGGACTCCTAAAAGAGTATTGAAAGCAATACTTATAGTGGCTATAAGTATAATTATACTTACTATTATATTTTACTTACCACCTGTTCATAATCATTTTACTTCTCTTTATGAAACAAATCCTATATTTAAAATGACTATTGATTTAGTATCTTCTTTTTTCTCTGCCATAGTAACTACTTTTTCAAGTATATTTGATTCAATTTTCTAAATTAATTTATTAATAAATAAGTTTTTATAAAATAAAATGAGTCTGTACAAAAATGAAGTGAACAAAGTTTAGTTCACTTCAAAAAAGTACCGACTCAAAATTTTATTATTTATTAGTTCCTTCTGTGAATATATTTTTAACTCCTATTTTTTCTCCTATACTATCTATTAATGGATTAGTTACACAAGTTTCTTTATCAGCTTTTCCATCTTTTGTAGTAACTACATAAACTCTTGTTGGAATTTCATATTCATCTATTTGTCCAAGAAGTTCTTGAACATCTTCTTTACTCATTGATTTTTTTAATGTATTTACTCCATCATTATTAAATAAGACTTTTCCATTTTCATATATATATACTATATTAGTTCCAGAAGTTGCAACATTTTCTACCTTCATAGCATAGTTACCTGGAACATAAAGTAAATTATAAGCTACAAATCCAATTACTAATAATAAAAATATTAATAATCCTAGTACCATTATAAGTATTGTACCTTTTTTCATCTTCTCACATCTCCTTTATCTTATGTTTGTTTTTATTATTATATTATATACAAAAAATAATATCAAACATTTAACAAATATTTTTATATATTTTTCTTAACAATTTTTTAACAATTAAAATACAATTTCATATATTATATTAGGTGATTTTTATGGAAATGTTGAAACTTAATTCTACAGGAATTTTAGTAGAATATATCCAAAGTTTATTAAATACTTTAGGATTTTCAAATCTTAAAATTGATGGTATTTTTGGTAAGAATACTAAAGAAGCTGTAATAAATTTTCAAAAAAATTATTGGCTTAATCCAGATGGAATTGTTGGGAAAAATACTTGGAATAAATTACTTTTATATTCATATATAGTACCTACTAACATTCATTATGGCTATAATATACTTTCTATCAATTTAGATGGATTAAAAAATAAATTTCCATTTTTGGATATTGGTAACATCGGTTATTCTTCTTTAGGACGATCTATTCCATATATTCGATTTGGTAAAGGAAAAAAACAAGTTTTTTATAGTGGCTCTATTCATGCAAATGAATGGATTACAAGTGTTCTTCTAATGAAATATTTAGA
>CALWZY010000102.1 GCA_944386155.1 uncultured Clostridia bacterium
TTTTATTTTATTTTTTTATTATTTATTTTTTTATTATTTATTTTGTTATTATTTTTTAATTTATTTTTATTATTTTATTTATTACATAGCAGTTCTATATAAATTAATGAAATCTTCTTTTGTAACTTCTCTTGGATTTCCTGGTTTACATGGATCTTCCATAGCTTTATCAGCAAGCATACTTAAGTCTTCCTCTTTGCAACCTGTATCTTTTACTGTTTGAGTAATTCCAACTGCTTTTGAAAGCTCTGTAATCTTCCATACGAATGTATTTATAACATCTTGGTCATTTAAATGTTCTGCATCTTGTCTTCCTATATGCATTAAGATTTCTCTAAATCTTTGAGCTGTTGCTGGATCTTCTCCATTAAATCTCATTACTGTTGGAAGTAATATAGCATTTGCTAAACCATGTGGAGTATCATATACAGCTCCTAATTGATGAGCCATTGAGTGAACTATTCCAAGTCCTACATTTGAAAATCCCATACCTGCTATATATTGAGCAAGACCCATCATTTCTATTGCTTTTTCATCTTTTTCATTTACTGCTGCTGGTAAATATTCAAATATTAATTCAATGGCTTTCATATGGAACATATCTGACATTGTATTATGAGCTTTTGTAATATATCCTTCAACAGCGTGTGTTAAAGCATCCATTCCTGTTGAAGCAGCTATTGATTTTGGCATAGAAGCCATTAAATCTGAATCTACTATTGCTAAAACTGGAATATCATGTGGATCTACACATACCATTTTAACTTCTCTTGTTTCATCTGTTATTACATAATTTATAGTAACTTCTGCAGCAGTTCCAGCTGTTGTAGGAAGTGCTATAACTGGTAATCCTTTATTTTTAGTATTTGATGGTCCATTTAAAGAAACTACATCACTTCTATCTGGATTTGTCATAACTATTGAAATACCTTTTGCAGTATCAATACTAGATCCTCCACCTACTGCAACTATTGCATCAGCACCAAATTCTTTGCACACTTTTACACCGTCTAATACATTTTTTATTGTTGGATTTGGTTTTACTTCTGAATATACTGTATATTCGATTTTTGCTTTATCTAAAACTTCTGTAACTTTTTCTGTAACTTTTGCCTCATATAAAGATTTGTCTGTTACAACTAAGATTTTCTTAAATCCTCTATCATTAATTTCAGCAGGTAATTCTTCCCTTGCTCCTTTTCCAAAATAAGATGTCTCATTTAAAACAAATTTTGTTGACATTTTAAATTCCTCCTTTGTATTTATTAATTTTCCCTTAATTATGATATATATAATTTTTGAAAATTTCAATAGTTTTATACATCTAAAAAAATAAAAAGAGTAATTAAAATTAATCTAATCACTCTTTTTTTAAGTTAAGCCATATCTTTATTATAATACTTATTTCTACAATATTTTTTAGCAAGTCCACCTTCTGCAGTTTCCCTATAATGACTATGCAAATCTTTTCCTGTTTCATACATAGTGTCTACAACTACATCAAAAGAAATACTTTTATGTTTTCTCATTAACATAGATAATTTTGAAGAATCTATTGCTCTTATTGCAGCTACTGCATTTCTTTCTATACAAGGAATTTGTACATACCCATATATCGGATCACAAGTAAGCCCTAAATGATGCTCCATCGCAACTTCTGCAGCATTTTCTATTCTTTCTATATCAAGTCCTATTATATATGCACTGGCAGCTGCTGCCATTGAACAAGCAGTACCAATTTCTGCTTGACAACCACACTCTGCACCACTTATTGAAGCATTAGTTTTAACTAAATTTCCGATTAATCCTGCTACTGCTAAAGCTTCTATTATAACATTTTCAGGAACATTTTTATCATGATTATAATAATACAAAACAGCTGGAAGTACTCCAGAAGCTCCACATGTAGGAGCTGTTACTATTTTACCACCAGAAGCATTTTCTTCGCTTACAGCTATCGCATAACTACTTAAAAGTCTTGTTTGCTTTAAAGATTCATCTTCATTATCCACAACAGTATTATAAATATCTGAAGCTGTTCTTGAAAGTCTTAATCTTCCAGGAATCATTCCTGTTTTATTAAGTCCTGTTTCTACAGCTTCTTTCATTGCATTCCATACTTCTTTTAAATATGTTGTAATCTCATAACCTTCTACATTATATACATACTCATGAAGTTTCAAATTATTTTCCTCACAATATATTTTAATATCCTCAAATTTATTTAGCTCATATATATCAGGAACATCAGTATCTTCTTCTCCATCAATTTTAATTGTTCCTCCTCCAACAGAATATACAGTCCAATCATCAACTATATTTTCATTCTTATATCCTATTATTTTCATTGTATTTGGATGAACTGTACATTCTTTATCTAAATCAAATTCTATTTCTGTTTCTATCGGATATGAAGTTTCTTTAATTATATAATCTGTTAAATGTCCTTTTCCTGTTAGAGCTAGTGATCCATATAAAATAACTTTTAATTTATCTATATCTTTATATGTATTAATAAATCTTTCTACTGCTCTTTTAGGCCCCATAGTATGAGAACTTGATGGTCCATTCCCTATTTTATAAAATTCATATAATGATTGCATAAAATACCTCTTTCTTTTTTATTTCATTTTTCTATTTATTTTTCTTTTTATTATTAATATTATTGTTGTTTTAAATAATATTAATAATATTAATAATATTAATATTTTTAATATTTTTTATATTTTTTCT
>CALWZY010000103.1 GCA_944386155.1 uncultured Clostridia bacterium
TCAATTAAGTATTCATATAAATTAAAAACACCCATATCATAATCAATATGTCCATTATAATGTATAATCTTATCCCCTTCTATAAAATAATCTGGATTCGGAAACTTATAATGTGCTGGAGTATAATTTTTTAAATAATCAATTATTTCATCTACAGATTTAAATTCATCTCTTTCTTTAACTTTGTCATACATATTTAATTCTACTTTTTCTTCTCTAAAATCACTTATATCTGTATCATCATGAATTAATATACAATTATCTTTACAAAATAAAACTGCTTTTTTATAATTATTAGCACAATATACATTATGTACTTTCTCTCTTTTTACTTCTATTGCTTCTCTTTCTAAAATAGAATATATTTCTTTTGTAAAAACATCATATTCCATCTCTGCAAGACTATAATTATTTTCAAATTCTTTATAGAAAAATAAATTCATTCTAGGAACATAGAAAAGTTTTGTGTTTTCATTAAGATAATAGTACATATCTACAAACATTAAGTTCATTAATCTTTTTATTGATAATCTTCCATACATATTATTCAAAAACAGTTTATCATAAGATTTTTCTATTAACTTTAAATCATGAAATTCATCTTCATCAAAGTCATCCCACAAGTCGTCATCTAATTTAAAATTATTATCAACTTTTCTTATTATATGTTTTGTTTTTTCAATAGGAAATGGAACATTCTTCTTTTTAAACTTTTCTACTTTCGCCACTATACCAGTAGCTTCACTACCATTTCTATCTACTAAAACTCTATCTCCTACTTTTATTTCATCTTCATCAGATATGTAATAATATGTTCTTTCTGTTATTTCATCATCTTCATAATGTACAGATACATATGTATATTTTTTATTATTAAACATTTTTCTTCTCCCTATTTTTTTGTATAATTATATCATCTTTAATATTCAAAATAAATAGACTTAATAATACTTTTAAAGTGCAATTATTGATAGTTTAAAGTGCAATATTTGCACTTTAAACATCTTCTCAGAATTTTTAAAAAATTTATCAATTTTTTCAATTTTTTCAAATTTGATACTGTATGATTATTATATTTGAATAAATATTTCCAAATATGTACATACTTTTACTATACATATTTAGGAGGTATTTTTTATGAATTCATTGTGGATAGATTCTATAGAAAATAAAAATAAGTTTAAAAAATTAGAAAAAGATATTTCTACTGATGTTTGTATTATAGGAGCTGGTGTCTTTGGTCTTACTTGTGGTTATTATTTAGTAAAACAAGGATACAATGTTACAATTTTAGAAAAAGAACATGAAATTGCAAGTAAAACTACAGGACATACTACTGCCAAAATTACTAGTCAGCATAATCTTATATATAAATATTTAATAGATTCTTTAGGAAAAGTACAAGCAAAAAAGTATTTATATGCTAATCAAGAAGCAATTGAAAACATTGCAAAAATTGTAAAGGATGAAAAAATAGACTGCGACTTTGAAAGAACTGATAGCTATGTCTATACGAGAGATAAAGATGAATTAGAAAAAATAAGATTAGAAAGAAAAGCTGTAAACTCACTTGAGTTTACTAGTGAATTTGTTACAGAAACTCCTCTTCCTTTTGAAGTACTTGGAGCGATAAAATTTTCTAATCAAGCTCAATTTAATCCTTTAAAATATGCTTATGGATTAGCAGATAAAATTACAAAAGGCTCTGGTGAAATTTATACAGATACTCTAGTACAAAATATAGAAAAAGAAGGAGATTACTTCATAACATATACTGAAAATAACAAAGTAAAATCAAAATATGTAATACTAGCATCTCATTATCCTTTTATTGATCGTTTAGGATATTACTTCTTAAAAATGTATCAATCAACTTCTTATGTAATTGCTGTAGATACTCATGGAAAAACTTTTGATGGAATATATATTAATTCAGAGATTCCTACTTTTTCATATAGATTTGCAAATTATAAAGATAAAAAACTTTTGCTTGTCGGTGGGTCTGATCATAAGACTGGTAGTAAAATAGATTTATCGAATGCTTATAAGATACTCGAAGATGAAGTAAGAAAGTACTTCCCTGACTGTACTGTTTTATATAAATGGAATACTGAAGATTGTATTAGTCTAGATAAGATACCTTATATAGGTGAATTCTCAAACTTAATGCCTAACATGTATATTGGTACTGGATTTAATAAATGGGGTATGACTTCTTCTAATGTTGCTGCTAATATTATTGTAGATAAAATTTTAGGAAAAGAAAACGAATATGAAGATGTATTTAAAAATTGTTATATCTCCATTTTCCCAACTTCTACCATATCCTTCAAAATCAAAAAAATCCTCTATTTGCATTTTTTGTAATGTAGCTAATAAACCTGTTATCTCAGCCATTTCATACCCCATTTTTTCTTCAGAGGACATAAATAAATTATCATTAGAAAATCTATAATAAGCAATATTATCTTCTTGTTCCATTAAATTTGCCAATTCTTCTATTGTCATTTCCCCCTGACTATCAACATAAGCATTTATTGCATCCATATCATTAACATTTTCGGCTATTGTTGCTAATAGATTCAAATTATCAAGATTTT
>CALWZY010000104.1 GCA_944386155.1 uncultured Clostridia bacterium
GAGGAGTAACAAACCCAACAACAAAAGAACTATTTAAAGGTGAATATTACATATATGATGGAACAATAGAAAAAGCAGATAATATAAAAGAAGGAAAAGAAGAAAAACAACAAATACAATTTAACGATAATTCATTATCAGCATTTTCAATATTAGAACATGAAACATCAATAGACTCACAATTAATATACAGAGATTTAAAAGAATTATTAGTAGAATTAGATTATTTTGATTATTCAGATTTTGAAGAAGATACAGAAAGACTTTTAGAATGGCCTATTCCAGATTATCAAGATACAGCATGGCCAGAAAGAAAAATGGAAAAACAAGTATTAGAATATGGAACTTTAATTGCAAGTAAATCTGCGGTAGATGCATTTAGAGAGGAAGAGGCAAAAGAAGCTGCAGAGGGAAATGGCGAGGCAGAAGAAGAACCTGAAGAGGAAGAAGAAACAGAAGATTCTTTAGCAGAAAATCCTGATTCAGTAGATGGTTTTATAATGATAGGTGACTCATGGACAGTAGGAATGCAAAGTGCAGCATCAGGTGCAGGAGTTACAACTATATGCGAGTCAGGAGCTTCAGCTAATACTTGGGTTGGAAGATTTTCAGAAATAAGTGGAAAAAATCCAAAAGGAGTTATAGTATTTTTAGGAATAAATGATACAGCAGGAAGTTCAAGTTCTTCCGGAATGGAGCAGTTGCTTGGAAAAATTAAGGGAGAATATTCATCTGTTCCAATATATGTTGTAAAAGTACCACATATGGGTAAAAACCCAGATAATGGTTTAAATGTAGATGAATGGAATGGAAGAATTGATTCATTTAATAGTTCAGTTCAGTCTTATTGTTCTTCAAATGGAATAAAATATATAGATGCATCAAGTGTAATTGTAGGAAGTGATGGATATTTAAAATCTGAATATGCTTCAGGAGGATATCATTTAACAGGATCAGGTTATGCAGCTTTCTTTAGTGAAATCCAAAAACAAGTAGCAGAGGGTGGAGATGAAGAAGAGACAGTAGGATTTGAACCGGGACTTGATGTTGTAGCAATGGCTGATTGTAAGGTTATTGAAGAAGTTAATCTAATTGAAGCAGGTCATGGATTTAAATTTGAACTAACAGGAGATACTATGCTTAAAGGATATCACCTAATAATTGCAGGATGTGATTTTAATATCAGTGTAGGTGATGAACTTAAAATGAAAGACGTTATAGGAACAACAAATGAAAATAGTATATGTTTAGTATTAATCGACTTAGAAAAAGCAAATGTTGAAAATATAGAAGAATATATAAGAGTTCCAAGAAAGAGCACAAAACTTGCAGGAGATACACCTGAAGAAAAAGTTTGGATTGCTCTAAAAGCCGAAGGATATTCTGATGAAGCAGTAGCAGGAGTTATGGGAAATATTTATGGTGAATCTGGATTTAACTCAGGAGCAGTAGAAGGCGGAAGTGGAATAGGATTTGGACTTTGTCAGTGGTCTTTCGGAAGAAGAGATCAATTAGAAGCGTTTGCAGCATCAAGAGGTGTCGATCCATCAGATGTAGATTTACAAATAGAGTTCTTAATAGCAGAGTTAAGACCGGAAGGAGGAGCTGACGGTTTTGCAACATATCAGTTTGCTGGATTTGAAAATTATAGAACAACATGGATGACATCTACAAGTATTGAAGAGACTACAACAGCATTCTGTGCTGGATTTGAAAGACCAGGAGTTCCAAGAAACCAGGTAAGAATAGATGCTGCTAAAAAATATTATGAACAATATGCAGGTGCATATTAGAAAAGAGTGAATGTATATGAAAAGAAAACAAAAGAAAGATATTAATATTCCTATAATAGCATTATTAGCACTTTTGCTAATAATGCTTATTATAGTAACTGCGATAACTTTGATTCTTAATAATTTTAAAGGTACAGACACGAGTAATGAGAAAAATAATATTGTAAGCAATTCTCAAGAAAGACCAAAAGAATATGTTAGATTAGATACTGTATATCCAATGGAATTTGATAAATTTTTAAATTTATATTCTGGAAATGTGCCAAAAGAATATATACTAGAAAAAATAACAAATTTCGTATATTATTTTATGGATAATAAAGATAGTATAGATAATGTTACAGATAATAATATTTCTGAATTTTATAACAATAATAAACAGACTTTAAATAATATTGGAATAACAACACAAGAGGACTTTCAAAAAATAGTACAGGCTGTAAAAGAAATTAATACTAAAAGTTTAGAGCTTAGCTATGCACAAATTAAAACTGATACTTTAATTAATTCAAATGGAGTTACAACAGCAGAATTTGAATTAAAATATACTTATTATGATCCAATTAATTTAGAAATTAAGATAAATAATAATTATGAAGAAGGAAAAAATCTAGTAAGTTTTTCTTGTTATGAATAATATAGTAAAATTAAAATATTAGTAAATTAAAAATAAAAATCCTCTACTAAAAATAGAGGATTTTTATTTATTTGGTTATTTGTGATTTATTATCTTATTTGTAATAACCATCTAATCATATTAAAATTGGAGGCGACA
>CALWZY010000105.1 GCA_944386155.1 uncultured Clostridia bacterium
AGCTAAAAAATAATTTTGTTTTTTTATAAATTTAGCTTGGAAGAATAAAATTTACAAAAGAAAATAATATTAAAATTAATAAGATATTAAATAAAAAAATTAAATTATTAATTTTAGAAAGGAATAAAGATGTTGTTTGGATACAATTTTGATAGAAAAACTTTATATATCATAATGATAGTACTTGGAATACTTTTACTTTTTAGTTTAAGTAGTTTTAGTATATTATCTACTATATTAACACTTCCAGGTGTTATTATCGCAATTTCTTGTCATGAATTTGCTCATGCTTGGATGGCAAATAGACTTGGTGATCATACAGCAAGAAATATGGGAAGGATGACATTAGATCCAAGATCTCACTTAAATCCTGTAGGTCTTATTCTTCTTATATTTACACATATAGGATGGGGTGAGCCTGTTCCTGTTAATACTAATAATTTTACTAAAGTATCTAGAAAAACAGGTGAAGTATTAGTTTCACTTGCAGGGCCTGTAATGAATTTTATTTTAGCAATTATTTTTACTATAATATTTTATTTAATTACTGTTTTTTCACCTGATGCAATTCTTTCTATGATATTTTCAGCAGAGATAGCCGGAATGAGTTTTATGGGACTTGTAGCACTTACTGTATATTGTGCAATTACAGTAAATATTGGGCTTGGAGTATTTAATTTAATTCCATTACCACCATTAGATGGTTCAAAAATATTTTTACCATTTTTACCATATAGTGCTCAAAGATGGTTAGATGAAAAACAAGGAATTATTTACTTAATATTTATTATACTTTGGATTTCTGGAATCTTAGGTGTACTTGTATCAGCACCTATTTCTGTAATTCAAAACTTTATTTTTGAAATTGTAGGAAGAGTATTTTCTCTCTTTTTATAATTAATATATAATTAGGAGATAATAATGAAAGATACATTAATACTTGGGATTGAATCTAGTTGTGATGAAACTTCTGTAGCTGTTGTAAAAAACGGTAGAGAAGTTCTTTCTAATGTTATAAATTCACAAATAAAAATACATGAGCAATATGGTGGAGTAGTTCCTGAAATTGCATCAAGAAGTCATGTTGAAGTTATAAATAATGTGATGAAATTGGCTTTAGAAGAAGCAAAAGTAAAAATAGATGATATAGATGCTATTGCAGTTACAAAAGGACCACGGTCTAGTTGGTGCTTTACTTGTAGGTGTATCATATGCAAAAGGACTTGCTTATGCAACTTCTAAACCACTTATTGGTGTAAATCATATTGAAGGTCATATAGCAGCAAATTATATTACGAATAAAGATTTAAAACCACCATTTCTATGTTTAATAATTTCTGGTGGACATACTCATTTAGTTTATGTAAAAGATTACAATAATATTGAGATTCTTGGAAAAACTAGAGATGATGCAATAGGTGAAGCTTTTGATAAGGTTGCAAGAGTGGTAGGACTTGGATATCCAGGAGGTCCTAAAGTAGATAAGATGGCAAAAGAGGGAAAGCCTTGTATTGAACTTCCAATTACACATATGGATAATTTAGATTTTTCATTTAGTGGAATTAAAACTGCAATAATAAACTTAAATCATAAAGATCCTACTATAAATAAAGCAGACTTATGTGCAAGTTTTGAAAATGCTGCAACTACTATGCTTTTAAATAATGTAGAAAAAGCGATAAAAGAAACAAAAATGAAAACTATAGTTTTAGCAGGAGGAGTTTCTGCAAATTCATATATTAGAAAAAGTTTTGATGAACTTTCTAAAAAAGAAGATTTGAAAATTTATTATCCAGAACTTGTGCTTTGTACAGATAATGCAGCAATGATTGCAGCTGCTGGATATTATAATTATATAGATGGAAAAAGAGCTGACTTAAAATTAAATGCAATACCAAATTTAAAATTAGGAGATAATTAGGAGGATTTTAATGTCTATTTATGTAATAGGTGACTTGCACCTATCTTTTGGAATGAATAAACCAATGGACATATTTGGAGTTAACTGGGAAGACCATTATAAAAAGATCGAAAATGATTGGTTAAATAAAGTAAATGATAATGATTTAGTTGTGCTTCCTGGTGATTTTTCATGGGCAATGGATTTAGATGATACTATTGAAGATTTTAAATATTTAAGTAAACTTCCTGGGAAAAAGCTTCTACTTAAAGGAAATCATGATTATTGGTGGGGGACTTTAAAAAAAATGAAGGAGTTTATGAAAGCCAATAATTTTAGAGATATTGATTTTATTCAAAATAATAGTTTTTTATTTGATGATAAAATTATAGTTGGTACTAGAGGTTGGATTTATGACAATAAATTAGAAAACATTAAAATATTAAAAAGAGAAAAAATAAGACTTGAGATGTCTTTTAATGATGCTATACATAAATATGGAAATGACAAAGAGATAATTGTATTTATGCATTATCCTCCTTTTGGAAAAGAAATAGTTCCACTAGAATATGATTTAAAAGAATTATTTAAGATTTATAATGTGAAAGAGTGTTTTTATAGACATCTACATGAT
>CALWZY010000106.1 GCA_944386155.1 uncultured Clostridia bacterium
ATAAATGAATTAATATGTTTAGCAAATTTAGAAAATACAAATTCAATATTTATAAATGAAGGAATGCAACAATCTGATAGATTATATAAATTAAATCAAATAGCAATTTCACAAATGAAAATATTAACAAAGGATAGTGAAACAAAATTATTAAAATAAAATGAAAAGGAGAAAGTGAATGAAGGAATGTTTAATTGAAGAAATAAAAGCATTAATTAGGGAAAATGATATGTTTGGAACTTATAAATAATATTATATAATAAATTTTCTTTTCTCAAAGATATACGACACAATTTGAAGAAGAATAAAAGTAAAAAGATATAAAATAAACTATTTACAATATTAGGATAATTTTATAAAATCAATTTAACTGATGTATATCTTTCAATAGAAATTGAATTTGAAGTGGATGCAAATGGAAAGGTGTCATATAGTAATCCAATTTTAGTGTAATATTATAATAAGAACAAACGATTAATATAAGTTTTATAAATAAGTATTGAGATGGGAGAATAATTAATGGATAAAAATCAAATCATTCCATATTTCCTAGAAGATATGTTAAAAGAGCAATATGGTGAAAAAACGACAAAAAGAATAATAGAAGGTTACAGTCAAAGGAGAGTTATTAGTTTTAGAGTAAATAACTTAAAAAATAATTATAAAAAAATAGAAGAAGTTCTTAATGAAAAAAACATTAAATTTGAAAAGATAATATGGAGTAAAGATGCTTTTATAGTAAAAGATGTTTCTCAAAATGTTATAGAAGAATTAGATATTTATAAAAATGGTGAAATATATATTCAAAGCTTATCTTCAATGTTACCACCAATAATACTTGATCCAAAAGAAGGCGAAGATATTTTAGATATGACAGCAGCTCCAGGAGGAAAAACTACACAAATGGCATCAATGACAAATAATAAAGCAAATATAACTGCATGTGAAATGAACTCTATTAGGGCTGAAAGATTAAAATATAATATTGAAAAACAAGGAGCTTCTAGAGTATTTTGTTTAGTAAAGGACTCAAGAAAATTAGAAGATTTTTTTTCTTTTGATAAAATATTACTTGATGCACCTTGTAGTGGAAGCGGGACATTAAGTGTTTATGATAATAAAATAGAAAAATATTTTACAGAAAAACTCATAGAAAAATCAATAAAAGCTCAAAGTTCTTTATTAAGAAAGGCTACAAAGCTTATTAAAGCCGGAAAAGAATTAGTATATTCAACATGTTCTATATTAGATGTTGAAAATGAAAATATAGTAAATGAGATTTTAAAAGATAATAATTTTGAAATAGTTCCGATTAAATTTGATGGAATGGAGGATTTACCTTTGCTTCCAACTAAAATAAAAGGAACTTTATGCATTATGCCAAATGAATTATATGAAGGATTTTTTGTTGCTAAAATAAGAAGGATAAAATAGATATACAAATAAAATACATTAGTAAAAGTTTACATAACTTTAAAAAAGTGTTATACTATTTAATAGCAAAAAATAGGAGGAATAGACTATGAAGAATATTGAAACAATGGATTTTGCTAAAACATGGAGACACTTTCAAGAAACTACTTATGCAGGTGTGACTGAGGAATTTGCTAGTTATGCAGGTTCTCTTACAAGATGCGATGTTCAGGATTTCCGGGGTAAACCTTTTGACAAGGGATTGCTTGACAATTGCATAAAGAAAAACAGGTTTATCCTAATAGACGGGACGAGTCTTGCTGGAAAGTCAAGTTTTGCGAAAAAAATAGCAGAGGAGTATGGCATAAATGTTGTAGATGTTGACGAGTATTGCCTCAGATGGCTCGAGGAGATAACAAAAAAGCCACTTTCAAGAGACGCTATGATCAGAAAAGTTCTGGAATTTCCAAAAGAAGCAGCAGAGCGCATCACAAATGAACTCGAAAGTATTGTTTTAAGTCAAAGTGATGGGGGAAAGAAAGCAGTTATTCTCATTGGAGTGTTTATCTACGACATGCAAAGATTTGTAACTTTAGACAAGATAGGGCGACATTTTAGCGGAGTTACGTCGATTCTTCTTTATGAACCTTTAGAAACTCTTAAAAAAAGGTTTATAAAAAGAGGGAGGGAATATTCAGGCGATTTTCGCTCAGAAAATTTTGATAAGGTTAGAAAAGATTTTAATGTTGTGAATCTGATGCTGAAGAGCCAGTTGACGAAGAAATATCTGGGAATCGGTGCTACAGAGTCATACGTGCTTGATTCAAAATCTACGTCAGTGTTCGGTTAAGAGTCAAAAAAGGCACAGTGCTTATGAAAGAGATGTTATTACATATCTTAAGTCACTGTGCCATATTTTTATAACAAAATTAAATAAAATATCATTTTGTCCTTGAAAAAGAGGATTCGTATAGATATAATGGGTATGAATTATTTTTACAAAAGTTAAGGAGAAGAAAGATGGAAATTTCAACAATTATTTTTTTAGTTATACTTGCAGTTTTTGTAATTGCAGTAATAGTTATTTTCAATAAGATAGTAAAA
>CALWZY010000107.1 GCA_944386155.1 uncultured Clostridia bacterium
CTGAAATGGGAACAGGAGCAGCATACTTAGTTGACTATGACGCTGATATAGAATTTATAATGGGAGAAATTGACTTAACAACATCTATTGGCGGTATGGTTTGGGAAGATGCTGAACCATTCGTAAAAGGTGAAGAGTCAAAAGCAGACGGTATCTTTAATGAAGCAGATGGAGATAAGAAATTATCTAAGATAGAAGTTAGAATTTGGAAAGTAGTATATGAATTAAAAGATAATGCATACGTAGAAGTAACTTCAGAAGATCATGCAAGAACATTAGCAGATGCTTATAGAACAAAAACAGTTTCTGAAGACGGAAGCATTAAATTAGAAGATAAGATAGACTTCGAATCAGATGATAAAGCTAAGAGATTATTTACAGATGATAACGGAGACTATAAAGTATACTTAAATATACCAGCTATTGAAGGATTAGATCCTGAAAAATACAAAGTTTCATATGATGTAGAGTTCATCTATGATGGACAAACATATGAAGTTACTGAATACTTAGCATCTACAGGAGAAACTGAGACAGCTAAGAAAGTTGAAAAATTTGAATCAACTTCTGCAACACCAGATGGAGCAGGAGAAAATCCAAATCCAGTAGATTATTCAGCATATGCAAATGATTCATATGCAATAGAAACATATGATGAAAGATATGCATATGATACTAAATTTACAGAAGTATATGGAAAAGAAGAAATTAAATCAGATGGAACTACAAAAGGTGCAGCTTCTAATCCAGATGCAGAAAATTCAGAAGAACTAGAATTAAATTACACATCATCTGATAAAGGATTTGATGAAATCCCATCAGAAGAAACTAATGTTGAAAATAATGTAGATACAAATAATGAAACAAATAATGCTCAAACAAGAAAAGAATCTACATTAGTAACAAAAGATAATGAAGGATATATCTATGATCAATATGGAATGAAAGCTAGAACATCTACAGCAGGATTATTACTTCCATATGAGGATAGAATCCATGTAGAAGACAAGAAAGAAGATATACCACTTGAGTATATTGATACAGGAGCTGTAGGACAATTTACATATTACAAACCAATAAATGAATACTTTAGTCATATTAACTTAGGATTAGTTAATAGAGACCATTCAGATGTAACTGTATCACAAGATTTATATAAAGCTGGAATTACAGTAAATCAAGATGATTTAACATATAAATATAGTGCATTAATAGACTTAGAAGATGAAAAATATGCAGATAAATTAAATATGTTACTAGATATGCAAAATTCAGGAGTAGCATATGAAATAGGATTATATGCATCAGACTTCTACTATAGATCAGATGTATATAAAGCAGATTATCAAACAGAAGTAATAAAAGACGTAATTGATCAAGCAAAACAAGAATCTGAATTAAGATTATTTGCTACATATAAGATTAGTGTATACAATGACTCAGATAATCAAGACGTAAGTATAAACAAACTAAATGATTACTTTGATTCAACATATACATTAATTACAGAAGAAGTTAAGACAAAGATTGAAGATGAAAATGGTGTAAGAGAAGAACAAGTAGTTGCTGAACCTTCTTACTTCAGAATTTACAATCCTCTAGGTGCTAATTTAGAAGAATCACCATATCACTATAACATGAAAGAAGATTTAGAAGCTGGATTAACAAGAGTAAATAGAACAGAAGAAGAAAGCGAAAAAATGGTAACTGGTCAAGTTACATGGACAATAGATGAAAGTGAAAATGGATTAAGAGAAGTAAAAGGAACAGATGAAGCACCAGGCGGAGAATATAGAAAGATGACAACAGAGACATTTAAGACAACTACAGCAGATGGTGGAAAACGTGTAACTAACGAATTAACACTTCGTCCAGGTGAAAAGCTTGAAATATTCGTATCATTTGAAGTTGACCGTCAAGGATATAATGAAGCTACAACAGAAGAATATGAAGAATCTAAAGAAGAAAAAGATAAAACAAGAGCTGATTTATTAGGCGGAAAGAATAATGTAGCAGAAGTTGCAAATTATACAACATTCTACACAGAAGAATCTCTAGGTAAAAACAACAATGTAGCATACAAAGCTGGAGAAGTTTCTGGTAAAGTTGATAAAGATTCAGCAGCAGATAACGTAAACTTTGAAATGACAGAAGTTGTTGAAAACAACGGAGCAAAATACACAGTACTAGATAAGAAATGGCTTGAAGATGATACTGAAACAGCACCAGTATTTAGAGTATTTATAAGAGATAAAGATACAAGTAAGAGAAGTATAAATGGTATTGTTTGGGATGAGGAATTATCAGAAAAAGTAGATGGAGTAGAAAACACATCTACAGGTGATGGTAAATATACAGAAGGAGAAAAAGGAATCCCTGGAGTAACAGTAACATTAGTAGAAAAGATTAAGATATCAGAAGAAGAATCAACACTAGAAGACGGAAGAAATATTCCTGCTGGTGAATATGAATATGTATGGCCAGATGGAGCATTCTCAGATGCAATACCAGGATATACATCAGTAACAATGTCTGATAAAGATGGTAAATACCAATTAGAAAACTTTGTTTCTGGTAACTACGTTGTAAGATTTGAATATGGTAATACAGCATTAACAATGGATTACAACGGACAAGATTACAAGAATACATCATATCAAGAAGGTATAGTAAATCCATCT
>CALWZY010000108.1 GCA_944386155.1 uncultured Clostridia bacterium
TCTTTCCGTCTATCTCTATTCTTCCTATCTTCTTATCTATACTAAAGTCTACTGTTTTCTTCTTATAGTAGTATGTTACATATGTAGTATCTTTCATTATTCCTGTACTGTTTTCAGGCAACTTAGATATCTTATAGAACTCTATTTCTTTTGCTGTTGTTACATATTCATCTCCTTCATGTCCTACAGTCTTTTCTTCTTCTGCAAGTACCGCTTCTGTCTCTTCCTCCAAATATCTTGTTATTACTGTTGCTGGTTTTAAATAATAATACGTTATAACTATTTCTTCTCCTGGAACCATTGTTCCATCTTTTTCCCCTACTACTTCTATGAAGTCATATTCTTCGAAATCCTTTTGTTCCGTAGAGTATTTGTCATTTTCATGTCCACTTATAATTATATCTTCTTGTAATTTATCTCCTGAAAACTTATCTAAATATTCTACTCTAACTGTTGCTTTCTTTATATAGTAATAATTTACTTCTATTAGTTCTTTTGTCATAGTACCTGAGCTATTTTCTGGATATTTTTCCTTTACTAAATCATATCCTTCAAATTCTTTTTCTTTTGTTTCATATAGATCTCCTTCTAATCCTTCATATGTTTCTTCCGCTAGCACTTCGCCAGTTATATCATCTATATGTTTTTCTACTACTCCTGCTGAAGAATGTACATAATAATACGTTACTACTATTTCATCTTTTGCCATGTTTCCTGTTGAATTACTTGGAACTTCTTCTAGTTTATAATTATCAAATTCTTTTTGTTCTGTCTCATATGGATCATTTTCGTATCCATTTATTATTACATCTTCAGTTAATTTTTCTCCTGAGATTTTATCAATGTATTGTACTCTTACATTTGTTCTTTTAATATAATAGTAATTTACTTCTATAAGTTCTTTTGTCATAGTACCTGAGCTATTTTCTGGATATTTCTCTTCTACTAAATCATACCCTTCAAATTCTTTTTCTTTTGTACTATATTTATCTCCTTCTTTTCCTTTATGTAAGTTTTCTTCTAATACTTCTTTTGATATATCATCAATATGTCTTTCTACTACTCCTGCTGATGTATGTGCGTAGTAATATTTTACTACTATTTCTTCTTTAGTCATTATTACTGTTTTTTCTTCAGGCTCTTCTACTAATACATATCCTTCAAAATATTTTTCTGATGTTACACATTCATCTCCTTCTAGTCCTTTTATTATTTCTGTATCTAATAAGTCATTTGTAATTTTATCAATATGTTCAACTCTTACTTGTGTATTATATAAGTAATAATATACTACTTCTATTTTATCTCTTGTCATTATTCCTTCAGTATTTCCCGTATCTTCTACATATGTATAATTCTCTATTTCTTTTTTATCTGTTTCATATTGTAAGTTTTCATATCCATTAATAGTTTCATCTTTTTCTATTTCTTGATTTGTTATTTTATCTACATATGTTACATGTACAGATGTATTCTTTGCATAATAGTATATTTTTTCTTGTACTTCTTCTTTATAAGTTCCTGTTTTTATTTCTGGCTCTTCTACTAAAGTATATCCTTCTATTTCTTTTTTATCTTCTGAAACATCAAAACTTGATCCTAGCTTACCTATCTTTTCTGCTTCATTTGATATTTCTTCATTTGTGTATTTATCTACATATTTTACTATAACTTTTCCATTAATATTTGTTGTAGTAATATGATCATCTTTGTCAGTTATTGTCTTATCTTGAGCTTCTAGATATAGTTTACCTTCTGCTTCATTTGTAAAGCTATCTTGAAGTGTATCTACATTTTCAAATAATACTTCTATTTCTATTGTCTCATCTATTATTTTATCTCCATCTTCATAAGTATTAATTTCTCCAATATCAATATTCCATGTTATAGTCTTATTTTCTCTATTATAAGTTCCATTTTTTATATCTGATTTATCTTGATTAATTTCATAAGGTAATTTATCTGTTATAGTTAAAGTAGCATTTCCTATGTAGTCTTTTACTCTTGCTTTGTAATTTATTGAATAAGTTACTGTATCATTTATTGATGTTACTACATCTGTACCTGTTTTATTTAAAACATTTTCTGGTATTTCAGCTTTCTTTATTCTATAATAATAAATTACTACTATTTGTTCTTCTTCATATGTTCCTTCTTTGTTTTGTGGCTCTGCAACAAGTTCATATTCTGGTGGAATCATTTCAGATTCTTCTGTTATATATTTCTCGCCAACATGTCCATTTATTGTGATATCTTCTGCTAATTTATTTTCTGTATTTTCTTCATAGAAATGAACTAATACAGATGATTTTTTCTTATAATAGTATTTTACTTCTATTGCTTCTTCTGTCATATTTCCTGATGTATTATTTGTTGCGCTTGAAAAGTCATATCCATCAATTTCTTTTTGCTCTGTTACGTATTGTTTTCCTTCATATCCACTAATTGTTTCATCTGATGCTATTTCTTCATTTGTACGTTCATCTAAATATTCTACATGTACATGTGTATTTTTAGCATAATAGTATATTTTCTCTTGAGTAGATTCCGTATATATTCCTGTTTTAGGATCTGGCTCTTCTACTAATGTGTATCCTTCTATATCTTTCTTATCTTCTGAAACATCAAATTCTGTTCCTACTCTGCCTGATTTTGTAACTTTTGTTTCTATTTCTTCATTTGTATATTTATCAACGTA
>CALWZY010000109.1 GCA_944386155.1 uncultured Clostridia bacterium
AAACTTCCAATAGAGTTTACAGAAGTTACAGTAACAAGAAGAATATATAGAAGTGGTGAATCTGGGTATTTTATAAATAAAACTCCTTGTAGATTAAAGGATATATTAGAATTATTTATGGATACAGGTATCGGAAAAGACGGTTATTCTATAATTGGTCAAGGTAAGATAGATGAGATTTTAAGTAATAAATCAGAAGAAAGAAGACATGTTTTTGAAGAGGCTGCAGGAATTGTTAAATATAGAACAAGAAAAGCAGAATCAGAAAAAAAGCTTGAACAAAGTAAATTAAATCTTTTAAGAATAAATGATATATTAGTAGAGATTGAACAAAACTTAGATCCTCTTAAAATTCAATCTGAAAAAGCAAGAAAATTTTTAGATTTAAGAGAAGAATTAAAATCTATTGAAGTTGGTTTATTTATTCATAATATAGATTCATATAAAGAAAAAATAGAAGAAGTTTTAAAAGATGAAGATATTTATAATACTCAAATAGTAAGAGAAGATGAAAGACTTTCAAATATGCAAGAGCAAAAAGAATCTTTAAGACAAGCTATAGATAATATCACTAATCAAATAGAGAAAATGCAAACTTTAAGTTTTGAAAGTGAAAAGAAAAAAGAAAAGTTAACTTCAGAGATAAATATCAATAAAGAGAGAATTAATAATAATAATTCAAATTTTGAAAGATTTAGAGAAGAAATAGAAGAATCAAACAAAAGAATAGAAGAATTAGAAGAAGAGAAAAATCAAAAACAAGGCAAAAAAGATAATTTATATGAAAGTAAAGAAAAGTTTGTAAAAGAACTTGAAGAAAAAGAAAAAGAACTTGCTACATTAAATGATAAATTATCAGAAAAAGAAAAAGAAATCGAATCTAAAAAGCAAAAAGTAGATGCAAATACAGATGAAAGATATGAGATTACAAATGTTATTTCTACATTAGTTGCTAACATGGAAAGTTCAGAAAAAAGAGAAAATAATATTAAAAATGAAATTGCATCTTATATATCAGAGTTAGATGCTTCTAGAATCCATAAAGATGAAATAGGAAAAGGTTTTTATGAAATAGATAGTAAAAGAAATAAAATCAAAAAAGAATTAGAAGATATAGACGAAAAGAGAAAAGAAGCTGAAACAAAACTTAAGGATTTTGATACAAGAATTAACAATACTGAATCTGAAAAGAGAATAAAAGAATCAAGACTTAAATTCTTAGAAGAGACAGAAAGAGAAAAAGAAGGCTATAATAGAAGTGTTAAAGCAATACTTCAAGAATGCGATAAAAATGTAAGTCTTAAAAAAGGTATGCATGGAGTTTTAGCAAATCTTATATCTGTGCCAAAAGAATATGAAACAGCAATAGAAATGAGTCTTGGACAAGCTATGCAAAACATAGTTACAGATAATGAAGCAGATGCTAAAAAGCTTGTGGAATACTTAAGAGTAAATAAATTAGGAAGAGCTTCATTTTTACCAATTACATCAGTTTATGGTAAAAAGCTAGAAAAGCTTTCTAAAGAAAATGGAGTAGTTGGAATTGCTTCTGATTTAGTAAAATATGATAAAAAATATGAGCAAATTGTACTTAGTCTTTTAGGAAGAACTGTAATTGTAGATAATATGGATACAGCAATTAATGTTGCTAAAAAGAATAAATATGCTTTTAGAATTGTTACAATCGAAGGAGATGTAGTAAATCCATCTGGTATGATTACAGGTGGTAGTGTAGTACAAAAAACAGTAAATATATTAGGACGTTCAAGAGAAATAGAGTCATTAAAAAAGGATATTAAAAAATTAGAAGAAAAAATTAAAAATCTAAAAGATGAAAAAGAAAAATATTCTGATGAAATAGAATCTACTTTAGAAGAAGTTAGTGCTTTAGAAAAAGAATTACAAGAAATAGAAATAGTTTATGCCACAGAAAAACAAAAAGTAGTTTCAGAAGAAGAAGCTATAAAGAAAATTGAGACAAGATTAGAAAAGCTAAGAGAAGAAGATAAATCTATTAAAGAGCAAAAAGAAATTAGTAAAAATAAACAAAATGAATTAAACGAAAAAATTAAAGAATTAGAAGAAGAAAATTCTAAACTTACAGATGAAATTAATGAATTTGCTCTATTAAATAAAGATGATCAAAAATATATAGATGATTTAAATTTTGATATTACAAATTTAAAAATATCTGTATCTTCATTTGATGAAAGCGAAGATTCTATTAATGAAATGATAGATAGAATCAATTTAGATATTGAAAATACTAAAACAGTAATAAATAATAAAACTGAACAAAGAAAGAAAATAACAGAAGAAAATAAAAACTTAGAAGAAAGTATTAAAAACTTAGAAGAAGAAATAGAAAAATTAAAAGAAGATTCATCTAACAGTGGTTCTAAGATAGAAGAACTTAAAAAAGACAGAGTAGCTAAAAATGAAAAATTAAATGAGACAGAAGAACAAGTCTTAGAACAAATGAAGAAAATAGAAGATTTAAAAAATCAAGTTGTAAAATGTGATATCAAAAAATCTAAACTTGAGACAGAAAGAGATCAAATTATAAACAAGATGTGGGAAGAATATGAGCTTACTCCATCACAAGCAGTAGATTTTAAAAAGCCTACTAATGTACAAGAAGTTCAAAGAAAAGTTAATAATTTAAGAAATGATATTAAAGAACTTGGAAGTATTAATATTGATTCTATTGAAGAATATAAGAAGTTAAAAGAAAGATATGACTTTATGTCTGAACAAAGACTTGATTTAGAAAATACAATGGCAAAACTTAGAAAAGTTATTGTTGATTTAACAGAAGTCATGAGAAAACAATTTGATGAGAAATTTAAAATCATTAATAAGAATTTTGCTGAAGTATTTTCAGAACTATTTGGTGGAGGAAAAGCAGAACTTAAACTTACAGATGAAAATGATATATTAGAAAGTGGAATTGAAATAGAAGTACAACCACCAGGAAAGAAGCTACAAAACATGTCACTATTATCTGGAGGAGAAAGAGCATTTACTGCTATTGCACTTTTATTTGCTATATTAAAAATTAATCCAGCTCCATTCTGTGTATTAGATGAGATTGAAGCAGCTTTAGATGATGTAAATGTTTATAGATTTGCAGAATATTTAAAGAAATTCGCAAAAGATACACAATTTTTAGTAATAACACATAGAAAAGGTACAATGGAAGTTGCAGATACAGTCTATGGTATTACTATGGAGGAAAATGGTATATCTAAATTATTATCTATGAAGTTAAGCAAGTAAATATATATTATAAA
>CALWZY010000110.1 GCA_944386155.1 uncultured Clostridia bacterium
ATAAGACTTGATTTCTTTATTTATAATTTCGTTATGTTCATTTTTTGATTCTAATTTTTTTATTTCTTCATTTTTGTTAAAAAAATTATTTTTTATTGATGAATTTATTTTATTTAAAAAATTATTTAAAAAACTTTTTTTCATATTAATCCCTCACTAGAATAATATTTTCTTTATCTATATTAAATGTTTCTGATAGATAATTTAAAATATCTTTTTCAACATTATTAATATTATCTTCAGAATTGATCTCATTTTCGTCTTTAAAGGTATTTTTATCATTTTCCTTATAATTATCACTTATTTTTATTTTTTCAATTTCAACGTTATTTATGCTTGTTAAATTTGAATCCCTATTTTCATTTAAATCTGAAATATTAATACTTAAATTTATAATTTCGTTTTTAGTATTATCAACTTCAATTTCTTCTACTTTTCCATTATATCCTTTAGCTTCTAAAGAACTTTCTATTGTAGATATTAAATTTGATTTATAAGTACTGTCAAAAGTTCCATTTATAATATCTACACTATTTTGTGATAAAATATAATTTTCAGAGCTATCAATATTTATATCCTCTTTAAATAGTTCAATTAAATCATCGCCTTTTTTAGATATAATTGGACTCAATATAATATATATAATAAAAATTCCAAATATAACTTTTATATATTTTCTATTATTACTTTCTGGCAAAATCATCTCAATTATTACAACTATTATTAAAGCTGTTATTATTTGTTCTGCCCATACTAGTAAAAAATTAATCATTAAATAATTTTCTCCTTATAATTAATTTACTTTTTTATATTTTTTATATTTATAATGAGTATTAAACGACTAAAGTAACTTTAATTATTATTGTTGACCCAATAATTAACATAGTCATAACTGAAAAAAGCATTGCAAGTAGTATTTTAAATGTATCTCCCATTTGAGTAATTATTTTTGTAATTTTTTCATCTGCGATTATCTCACAAAAAATTCCGACTATATAATAACCGAATCATATATATAAAGATTTTTATAAGAGGCATTAAACAAATTCCAATTATTACAATAATTCCAATTATTCCAACTGAATTTTTAATCAAAGATGCACATGATAAAAGAGTTTCTGTTGTATCACTTAAAACTTTTCCTACTACTGGAACTGCAGTAGATACTATATTTTTTGTTGCTTTAATCGTAACTTCATCTACATTTTTTGTTATAAATGACTTAACAGAAAGTATTGCAGAAAAAATAGTAAGAGAAAATCCTAGAATCCATATAGTAGAAGATTTTAAAAATTTAGATAATTTTTCTATATTTATTTCTTTAGATATATTTGAAATAATTGAAAAAACATTACTTAATAATAAAATAGGAATTAAGAAATTTGTAATTAGTTTTCCTATAAAAGTAACTGTAAATAAAATAATTGGCTCTATAGTAGATACAGTTGTAACATTTCCAGTAGAAATAAGTAAAGTCATAAGGATTGGGATTAATACATATGTATAATCTACTAATTTTGAAATTGTATCTTTTATATAAATCACCATTTCAGAATAAGTATTCATTATCAAAATAACTATAACTATGTATTGAACAAAATATGCTATTTTTCCAACCGATTCATTTCCTAAGTTTTCACATATTGCTTTAAAAATACTATGAATAATTACAACAATAAAAATTGTAATGATCGTTTTAAAAATAATCTTACATTCGTTACTAAAAAATCTAAAAACCCCTGGAAAAATATTATTTATACTTGTATTTCCTGTAACTAGATTATTAAATATATCTGTATAATTTAAATCTTTAAAAATTTCACTAGTATTTTCTTCTGACGCACTTAAAAAACTTTCAATATTAAGCATATCGGCTTGTTTTTCTATAACTTCACTCGTCGCATACAAATTGATATTATTAGTAAAGAAAAGAAATAAATTAATATAAATAAAAAATATAATTATCTTTTTTAAACTTCTAAAATATATAACATTATTCACGAAACACACCTTTTACATTATTTTAGTTATAGTTTCTAATAATTTGCTAATAATAGGCACAGAAATACTTATAATTAGAACTTTTCCTCCTAAATCTATTTTAGATGCTATCGCATTTTCCCCAGCATCTTTACAAATATTAATTGCATATTCAGTAAGTATTGCAATTCCAGTAATTTTTAAAAGTAATAAAATAAAATAAGAATTACTACCAGATTTATCTGCTAAGTTTGTTAAAAGATTAATTATATTATTAAGTTCGTCAAAACACATAAATATAATTATTGCACCAGCAATTATTGAAATATAAATTACATATTCTCTTCTATATTCTTTTAAAATAACTGATATAATTAATCCAATAAATCCAACTCCAATTATTTTAAAAATATCCATTTCATACTCCAAAACTAAAATTAATATTATAAATTAAACATTGTTCTTACTGAAGTAAAAAGTTCACTTATTTCGCTTATTACTAAAGAAAGTACAATAACTACTCCAGCTAATGTAGTCATCATTGCTTGATCATCTCTTCCGGCTCTTAATAAAACTTGATTTAATACTGCAACTAAAATACCTATTGCAGCAATTTTAAATAATAAATCTATATCCATAAAGGTAATCCCCCAAAAAAATTATTATACAAGGATAATTACAAGTCCAATTCCTAAAATAAAACCAATTTTTTTATATAAATTTTCATTTTTTTCTCTTTCTGCAGTTGCTTGTCCTATTTGTTTGTCAATTAAAGATACAACTAGCTCTATTTCACTTAATTGTCCAAGCTTATCAGTTTTTCCTAAAAGCTTTCCAAAACCTTTTATTATTTCAATATCTTCTTTATTTAAGAATAAATTTGTATTATCTATTGCATTTTCCCATGTTGATTTTGCTGATTTAAACTCTATGTATTTTGATGCATTTTTAAAAATATTTGCAACACTTGTATCTACTGTAGTAGATATCTCCTCAAAGATTTCTTTTAACGGCTTATATGTATATCTAATTTTAGTCTCCATTATTTTAAAAGCATTTTTTATCTCATATAACTCTTTTTCTCTTTGAATATATTTTTTAGATATTTCTATTCCAATTCTTGCAGAACAGAAAATTATTAAAATAGAAAGTATTAATTTAAAAATAATCATTTTTCACCTATGTATTAATAAATAAATTAAAAAATATTTTAAAAATAAAAAATAAATATTAAATAATAAAAAAATAATTTAAAAATAACTAAAAAAATAAATAATAAATATAAATATAAATATAAATATAAATATAAATAATAAATATAAATTAAAATTAAAATT